>DASXLG010000013.1 GCA_036496425.1 Terriglobia bacterium
GACAGCGTCGGAAAATATCTGACTGCGGGCATGCCGGTCCGGGTCTCACCGTCTACAGTCGATCAGAACCGGTACGGCAGTATTCGCGCGGTAATCTCCTCCGTTTCGGACTACCCGGTGACTCTGGAGGCAGCTGTAAACTCCATTGGCAACCAGGAAGTCGCTTCCAATCTCACCAAGGGGGGCTATCAGATCGAAGCGACGGTGAAATTGCTGCGCGATAGTTCGAGTCCTTCCGGCTTCACCTGGACATCTCGAAGGGGACCGGCGGTGGAAATCACTTCCGGCACGACAGCCGCCGTCTGGGTGACCTATGAAGAGCGTGCGCCAATCTCGTTTATCCTGCCCAAGATACGGGAATGGAGCGGATTGTCGTTCTCCACGAAGAGTATTCCATAATGAATAAAAGAGTAAAAACCCCTCTCTTGCTTCAGCTCGAAGCCGTCGAATGCGGAGCAGCGTGCTTAGGAATCATTCTCGAATACCACGGCCGTATCGTGCCGTTGTCCGAGTTGCGTGTGGAGTGCGGCGTGTCGCGCGACGGAGTGAAAGCCGGCAACATGACCAAGGCGGCACGCAAATATGGAATGAAAGCCAAAGGGTTCCGGGAAACCCGCGATACCGTGGCGAAGTTGAAGCCGCCTTTTATTGCTTTCTGGGATTTCAATCATTTCCTCGTTGTTGAGCATTTCGACTTCAAGAACAAGGTCGTATACCTGAACGATCCGGCGCATGGACATCGTAAGGTGACATTCGATGAGTTCGATACAAGCTTTACCGGAGTCGTGCTTTTGATGGAGCCCGATGAAGGGTTTCAAAAGGGCGGCACAAAGCTGAGTTTTCTTGATGCGATCAAGGCCAGACTGAAGCACTGTCACTCCGCGCTCCTGTACCTGCTGGCTATCGCTGTACTGTTGACGGTGCCGGGGATCATAACGCCCGCATTCACGCGCATATATCTGGACCACATCCTGACCGAAGCCCGCTCCGACTGGCTCCAGCCTCTGGTTGTGGCGATTGCCGTTACGGTTCTGTTCAAGCTGGTGCTGGAGTTTTTCAAGTTCCTGTTTCTCCGCCGCTTGAAAATTCACCTCGCGGTAACGATGTCGAGCAGCTTCTTCTGGCATCTGCTCAAACTGCCGATGCAGTTTTATGCCCAGCGGTATGGTGGTGAGATCGCCACCCGGCAAAACATGAACAGTCAGCTGGCGGACGTGTTGTCCGGCAAGCTTGCCGATACTTGTCTGGATGTGCTGTCGATGTTCTTCTACGCCATCCTGATGTTCTATTACAACGTCTCTTTGACGTTGGTCGGCCTGGCGTTTGCTTCCATCAACTTTATCGCCCTGCACTATCTGGGGGAACGCCGTTTTGACGCCAACATCCGGCTCAAGCAGGATTTCGGGAAAGTCTACGGAGTGACGATCGCCGCACTTCAGGCGATGGAAAGCATCAAAGCCTCAGGGCAGGAGGCGTCGTTATTCTCGCGCTTTGCCGGCCGCTACGCGAAGGCGGTGAACAGCATGCAGGACCTCCAGGTCGCCACCCAGACCTTGACGGTTTTGCCGATATTCTTCAGCTCTTTGAGCACGGTGGCGATCTATCTGTTAGGCGGCAGAGCTGTCATTGAGGGCAACATGTCGATCGGCACCCTGGTGGCTTTCACGGCTCTGATGTCCAGCTTCCAGACTCCAATCAAGGAATTGATCAACCGCAGCAATGAAATCCAGGAAATCCACGGAGACTTAAGGCGGCTTGATGACGTGTTGGACACGCCGGCCGCTGCCGATGCCGTAGCGGACCGGCCGGAAGATCAGTCTGCGGGAGAGTGGCCGCTACAGCTGCAGGGCAGGGTAACGCTGCAAGATATCACTTTCGGTTATAGCCCGGTCGAAGATCCGTTGTTTGAGGATGTCACGATCGACATTCCGCCCGGACATCGCGTCGCCTTTGTGGGCGGCAGCGGATCGGGCAAGACAACGCTCGCCTATCTGATCTGCGGTTTATATGAACCGTGGAAGGGGACCGTTCTGATGGATAGCGTGCCGCGCTCGAATATTCCGCGTGATGTCATGGTTCATTCGTTTTCGATGGTGTCTCAAGACATCACGATTTTCGAAGGCACCGTGCGCGACAATCTGACTCTCTGGGATCGCACCGTCCCGGATGACGTGCTGGTCCGGGCATGCGAGGACGCGGCCATTCTCGACGCCGTATTGGCAATACCCGGCGGACTGGACGGCCCCCTTCTGGAAGGGGGCGCCAATCTCAGCGGCGGCCAACGCCAGCGTCTCGAGATCGCCCGTGCCCTGGTCCAGAATCCATCCATTCTGGTGCTGGATGAGGCGACCAGCGCGCTGGACGCGGAAACCGAAGGTATTATCGTCGAACGCCTGCGGCTTCGAGGCTGCACCTGCATCGTCGTCGCTCATCGCCTGAGTACCATACGGGATTGCGACGAAATTATCGTACTCGACCGTGGGAAGATTGCCGAACGAGGCGTTCACGAAAAGCTTTGGGGTTCCCAGGGTCTTTATGCGGAACTGCTGCGGGCAGGCGAAGGGGCCGGCACGCTCGAGGAAGTGGCATCGTGAGACCCGAAATCGAGCAGGAAGAGAAGAATTACCGGCTGACCACCAACCAGAGCATTTTGCTCAACGACCCGTCGCGCGCCTGGCTGGTCATTCGGGGGCACCTCGCCATTCAGAGCACTCCTATCCATGACGATGCGCCGGTCGGCCTCCGGCGGACCCTGTTTTCCGTTCGAAAAGAGGGTGTAATTTTCGGCACGGAATGCCTTGCAGAAACCGAGCATCTGGGCTTCATCGGGGTCGTCAGCGAAGAAACCGAAGTCGTTGAACTGCAGATGAAGGCATCGGCGGGCAAGCTGGTGTCCCGTTACGAAAGTTATATCGGAGGCTGGGTGACCGCGCTCAGTGAGATTCTGGGCGCCGATCTCGAACAACTGCAGCCGACGGTTCGCGCAACCGGGTCCGCAGAGTACGGCCTTTCGAAGCAGGACATCCTGACAGCGGACGGCGGCAAGCTGCTCCTGGCCAGGATGAAATCAGGCTGCGCGGAGATCCTGGGACTGGACCACCTGATTCTGAAACCGGAAGACGGCTGGTTGCTGGTTACGCCCGAACTGTGTCTCCAGGTTTCGTCGGACAGCGCAGAGATCGTCACGCAACTTCTTTCGTCCAACGGCGGGCCGGTTTTGTCGGAGGGCCTCGCCACCCTGCATGTCTTCGTGAATCGTCACCTGGCGCGTCTTGCCGCCGAGGAAGAACGTGCAGAGCTCGAACGCCGTAAGGCCAGCGCAACGCTGCGCGATTTGGACACGGCGGTGGCGTTCCATGATTTAGCCTCTGTCCTTGATCCTATCGAGCGGTTCCAGAAAAGGGAAACGCGGCTCCTGACTGCCCTCGGCATCGTAGGGGACGTTATGGGGATCAAGATCTCCGGCCCCGCCGCATCGGAAGATATGACGAAGGTCAACGATCCGATCGAGCCGATTGCCCGCGCATCACGCATACATCACCGCAGCGTCACCCTCGGACCGGGATGGTGGAAGCATGATGCCGGTCCATTGCTTGGATTCATCGGTGAGGAGCATAAGGCGGTTGCCCTGCTTCCGCGCGGTGGTGAATACGACATTGTCGATCCTGAGGTTCGTTACCGCCAGCCATTAACAGCGGAACACCTGGCGCATCTTGCTCCCGAAGCGTACATGCTGTATCGGCCTTTACCTTCCAGAATGACGGGAGTGAAGGACCTGCTGCGGTTCACACTTCATGGCCACACCAGGGACGGCATATTGATCCTTCTCTGCGGGCTGTGCGCGGCCCTGCTGGGCATGATTACCCCGAAAGTAACCGGCACTCTCATCGACCAGGCCATTCCCAATGCCCAGATTCGCCTGCTTACCGAGCTTGGCGCGGTCCTCTTCGCGGCCGCAATCGCCACCGCCGTATTCACCTACATCCAGGTCATGACGACGGTCCGCGTGGGTACTGCATCGGAGTACGACTCGCAGTCGGGCATGTGGGGACGCCTGGTGCGGTTCCGTCCGAATTTTTTCAGGAGATACTCGAGCGGCGACCTTCAGATGCGGGTCAACGCCGTCGGAGAAGTCAGCCGCGAGCTCAACTCCGCCACGATGCGCCCGCTCATAACCGGTCTGATGGCCCTGCTGAATTTCTTCCTGCTCTGGTATTACAGCTGGACGTTGGCGAAGGTCGCGATCTGGTTCGGCCTGGTCATTCTGGTGGTAACCGCGGTAATGAGCTACTTCATCGCCCGCATGTCCTATGAGCTGACAGACTTGCAGGGCGCCTTTCACGGCCTGATGGTCCAGATGGTAGGCGGTGTCGGAAAACTCCGGGTCGCTGGTGCGGAGCACCGCGCTTTCAATCATTGGGTGTCGCATTACACGCCGCAGCTGCGGCTCATGAAACGTTCGCAGTTGCTTAAAGACCTCGTCAGCATGTTCAACCTGTCCGTCCCGACGGCGGCGCTGGGGTTTCTGTTCTGGAAGGCGCAAGCATTGACGGTCGGCCTGAAGCCGACCGATCCGAACTACATCACGATCGGCGAGTTCATTGCGTTCACTACGGCGTTCACCATCTATCTGGCGGGCTGGACCGACGTCAGCAATACCCTGGTCAGCGTTATCGGGTCCATTTTGAAGGGCCGCCGGATTAAACCGATTCTTGATGAAGCGCCCGAAGTCGCTGAGGATGCATCCGACCCGGGCCGATTAAAGGGAGTCGTCACGTTTGAGGGCGTTTCTTTCCGTTACGCAACAGACGGACCTTTGATCCTGGACGACGTCTCATTCACAATAAAGCCGGGTGAGTTCGTTGCCTTCGTCGGGCCGTCAGGTTCGGGCAAGTCCACCATCATGCGCCTTCTGCTTGGATTCGAAAGGCCGCAGTCGGGCAGAATTCTATATGATGGACAGGATCTGGCCGGTCTGGATGTACTGGCGGTCCGCCGCCAGATCGGCGCCGTCCTGCAAAACGGACGGCTCAATTCCGGCTCGATTGTCGAGAACGTCGCGAATAATGCCAAGCTCAGCCATGCCGAAATCTGGGATGCCATCGCCAGCGCAGGAATGAACGAGGACGTCGAAAACATGCCGATGGGTTTGCATACCGTCGTCGCTGAAGGCGGCGTCAATTTCTCCGGTGGCCAGCGGCAAAGATTGCTGATCGCCCGCGCCCTGGCAACGCGTCCACGAATCGTGTTCTTCGATGAAGCCACAAGCGCATTGGACAACAAAACGCAGGCGATCGTGACAGAGACGCTGGAACGCCGAAAGGTGACGCGGGTCACGATTGCACACCGCCTGAGCACCATTCGCAAGGCGGACAAGATTTATGTCATCGATCGCGGCAGAATGGTGCAACAGGGCACGTTTGAAGACATGAGCCGGCGCGATGGGACGTTCAAAGATCTTATTTCGAGGCAGATGGCTTGATGGAGGAGGTCGCTTCCAGGATGTATCGGCATGGATGGTATCAAATTGCTTTCGAGCATGAACTGGCCGAAGGACTGACGCCCATTCATCTCGCCGAACGGCGCCTGATGGCATTGAAACGCAACGGAAGCATTCGCGTTTTCGACGCTACCTGCCCGCATCGAGGCGCGAATCTCGCCTATGGCGGGAAAGTATGCGACGACCATGTTGTCTGCCCATTTCACGGCGAAAGAGTTCATCTCGGCACTGCTGCCGCGGGATTTTTTGCCCGGGACTACGCTTCTCTTGTGATCGGCGGGGGCGTGTTCGTCGGCATGTCCGACTCGATGAAGCCGGATTTTCCGGCTGGTTTGCAAGACCTGCAACGCCGCTTCGAGCTGATTCCGGGATTCGCCATTGAGATCGAAGCCCCGGTCGAGGTTGTCGCCGATAATGCATTCGACAGCGGACATTTCAAGGCCGTGCACGCAATACTGAACGAACCCGAGTTCACGTTCGGCGGCGGCGGCTTCGGCGAGCTGCGGGCTGAAGGGGAGTTTATCATTCCGACTGCAAATCCCACCCAACCGGCACGCGTAAAGTACTCTACGGGCGCGTTCAGTCCAGGCATCATGATTTCGGAAATGACGGGCGATCCGCCTTACAACTACATCGTCATGAGCACGGCAACGGCCGGCGAGCAGCCGAATCGGTGCACCATCCGCGTCACCCTGGGGTTAAAGCCGCCGATTGACCATAACTTTAGAGATCTTTTCATGGAAGCAAGCAGACAGGGACTCGAGCAGGACCGTGCGGTGTGGAGGCACGTTGCCCGGGACCATGCCCCGGCGTGGAGGCCGCGGGACGCCGCCGCAGTGGCATTCAGGGAATTCTGCAAACGATTCGTCGCTTAACAACGTCATGGCAACACAAACTCAGCGTCTGGAAGTTCACTCACCCGAAGAGAGCTATCGTGTCCTGCCCGTCCTCTACGGGCGGAGTTGGGTCGCGCCTGCGATTTTCGCAGGCATTGTTGTCTGGCTGTTAGGATTCCTTCTTTTCGGCAGAATTGATATCGATGCGAAAGGCAATGCGATCCTGCTGCTGCCCGAGGCCGTCGTTCCATTTCAGTCGAATGCCACGGGCCAGGTCGGTAAGTGGTACGTGAAGGTTGGGGACCACGTCGAGAAAGGACAGCTGCTGGCTATCGTTGATCAGCCGTTGATCGAGAAGGACCTGGCACAGGCTCAGGAGCAGCTCGGCGAAATTCAGGAACGCAATAAGGTCATCCATTCGTTGACCGACACCGACCTGCGCCTGGAAAAAGAATCGCTCGTGCGCAAACGCAAAATGCTTACTGAACGTATTGCCATTTTGAAGCAACAGGCGTCAGAGAGCCAGGGCTTGACGCAACAGAATGCCAGTGCCAATACGAAGACCCTGGATCAGCAAAAGCAAAATCTCGAAGGTCTGCTTGAACTCGAGAAGAGGCGGCTGACCAACCTGGAAACGGAGTTAAAACGCGCAGAAGACCTGCGCCTGCAACAACTCCGTTCGGCAGACGAAGTGGTGACAGCCCGCCAGGCATATAGTGATCAGGTCCAAAAAGTGATGGGGCTCGAACTTCAATCGACTCAGCTCAGCCTGTCAAAAACCGAAGCCGACGAAAGTGAATTGCGTTCCTTCAACCGTGTTCAGGGACAGGAGGACACGGTGGCCGACCTCAACGAGCAATTCCAGGAGCTGGCAAATCAGGAAGTCGAGATCGACCAGACGGAAGCCCAGATGTCTACATCCCAGTCATTGCAGGTCCGGCAGTTGCAACGAACGGTCGAACAGCTTCAGAAACAGCTGACCGAGAACCGCGAGATCCACAGCGAACAGGCGGGCCGGATCGTCGAATTGACGGCTGCAGATGGGAGTCTGGTGACGCGGGGCCAGCGCCTTGGGGCGATCGATACAGGAGACACGTCGCGGAAGCTCCAGGCTGTTGCCTATTTCAAGGTGGAAGACGGCAAGCGAATCCAGCCGGGAACCCGGCTGCTGCTCACGCCTGCCACGGTGACACGGGAGCGCTACGGCAGCGCTGTTGCACATGTCACGTCGGTTTCCCGGTTTCCCGTCAGCACGGAGGGCGCGGCAAAAGTAGTCGGCAATGCGACGGTCGCACGCACATTGACGGACGGCGGCTACCAGATCGCGGTGATCGCGCAATTGGACGTGGATCCCAAAAACCCTTCCGGGTACAAGTGGGATCTGACGAGCGGCCCGGCGACTGAACTGACGTCCGGGACAATCGCGGCCGCCCTTGGCACAATCGAAACACGAGCGCCGATCACATTCATTATTCCGATGTTGCAATAGTTCGAGACCGCAGCAGGTTAGCGGCGGCGGCGTAGCTTTCTTGAAAGAACGCCTGTCTGTCTTCGGCGGCTATCAATTCCAGGTTTAACCGCGTCAGCGCGAGCCAGAAAATGACTCGATCCTTCTCCACATAATTTGCGGTCGTCAGTTCTTCCAGCCCTTCGGCAACGCGTCTCATCAGTTCACAGATCAGCCGAAGGCTATTTTCATCCAGGCCCTGGCAGTAGGTAAGGACCCTGCCGTCCGGGCGGACTTGTCCCGGACTTTCAAGCCCAAGAAAGTGAAGAAGCCGGCGGCTATCGAATCGTCCCAACGCGAGCATCATCCCAGCCCAATCACAAATCGTCTCATCAAAAAGATTGAGAGCCATATAGCCGTAGAGACGGTAGGTCGCATAATGTGTGAACTCGTGTTCGAGCCGCAACACTGTCGAAGTCTCGAGCCAGCGTTGTTCATTCATATCGAGGCCGAGAGCACTGGCGGTTGAATTACTGTAAGGATGCTCGCAGATCACCATCAGCCGATCGTAAAACCGCCATTTCTCATCCGTCGCCACCCGGAGCCTCTCCTTCGGCCAACTGTTGATGCCGGCCAAGCCATGCGCTCCGATCCATTCGGCCTGGTAGCCGCGCACCCGTTCCCAATTCAAGAAGCCCGAAATCATTCGCGCATTGACGGAGGCATTTGTTTGTCCCGGTTCATGATGAAGCGCGAGCGCGCCTATGAGCATTTCGAAGTCCGGCCGGTGTTTTATTATCAAAACCGGCAGGGCTCCTGCGGGATGTTCGCGGATGACGAGGCGAATTTCCGCCGGACGCTCCAGCGTGAGGCAGCCCCCGAACGCTGCTTCCTGGAAAGGCAGACCGTCGTGGACCACGGCCTTGTAAGCTGCGGTCTTTGAGATTCCGGCCCGAAGCGGAATCGAAAACTGGGGGAGACCTGACTGGAGGGCGGCAAATGCCTCGCTGCCGTATTGCTGGAGATGCGCCCGCCAGAACGTCAAATGCGGCTCGTCCGGCAGCGGAAGTATCGGCGGTGGAGGCAGATTTTGTAACGCAAAGTGGTTTTCACAGTATTCCAGCGCTTTGGATACTGTTTCAGGCGTTCCTCCCAATTGCGCAAGTACAGCCCGGCGCGCTATCAGGCGGTCCTCACTCGAATCCCCTTGTCGCATGAATGCGGTGAGTATAACATTGCTCTATACAGCTATATTCGACCAACACGCTTGTGTTTATCGTGACACCGCGTTTTGATTCTAAAACGCAGCTGATGCGAAAAAGGAGCCGAGCCCATGCGAAAAGTTCTGTATCTTCTATCTGAATTGGATGAGCATGCCTTGGACTGGCTTGTCGCCGCGGGAACTCGCGAATGGCTGGCTCCGAAGCACGTGTTGATCGAGGAAGGCAAGCCAATTACCGTCCTCTACATTACGCTGGAGGGCAAATTCTCGGTAAAGACGAAGGACAAGGTCGTTGCTGAATTGGAAGCAGGCGAGGTTGTGGGCGAGCTCTCGTTCCTCGACTCGCGTCCTCCGGTCGCAACGGTGGCGACTTTGGAGAGGTCCGCCGTGCTGAGCATTCCGGCTGCACGCTTGCGTTCGAAGCTGAAAACCGACCATGTCTTCGCGAGTTCATTCTATCGTGCCCTGGGAGTCATGCTCGCAACCCGTCTGCGCGATATGACTCTTACATTGGCCTACGGCACCTCTGAAAGCAGGAACCTGGACGTCGAAGAAGCGGGAGAATTCTCGCCCGCGCTCTTCGACCGTCTCGACCTGGCAGCCAGGCGGTTTCAGTCACTGATCGAAAAACTCGACATGGAAAAAGGGCGGGCCGCGGCAGTTACAGAAGGCGTGAAATTCTGAAAGATTTGTTACTTTTTTGTGACTGGAATCACTGCATAAAAGAGCCAGAAACCGCTTGCTTAAAGCACGTCACTTTCTTATGATCCGACCACGTTTGACAAGACTCTACCCTCTGGTGCGCGGGGCTGATCAGTCCGGTGCGCGTTAAAGGTCGGCTGGCACTGTCAACATTTTTGGGCCGGTGCATTGGAAGACGGAGACTTGGTCCCGTACGTAAATTGTTTGCCCAACTCAATTCCAGAGGAGAAATATGTCTGAAATAACACAAGCTCAATTCCTGCAACGTTACGGCAACCTGATGGTGCAAATCTGGGGCATGCCGGCCCTGTTGGACCGTTTCAAAAAAGACCCCAGCGCAGTCCTGAAGGAGCATGGATTGGATGCTGAAAAGGCATCCGTGACCCTTCTGCAACCGGGCGCACCGAACTCCGTCGGCATTACCGATACGACAGCGGAAAGCGCTTACCAATTGTGGGTTGAAGGCAAAAAGAAAGGGAACATTCCCTTTTACTTTGTCTCGCAACCGCCCGAAGGTGTCGGCAGCGAGGCACTCTCGGACAGCGAGTTGATGTCGGTCGCAGGCGGCCTCAGCATCAGCTCCTGCTGCTGCTCGCCCTGCTGCTGCTAACGAAACACTCCTTTCAGTTCAGCTGAATTTGATCTTCCGCGTTCATCTCCGGAATAGCATGGGGAAGGACGCGGAAGATTTTTCTTCTCGCCCGGCCGCCCGGCCCTCTAACGAATACTCACCCGGTAGTGTTTCAACCAGATGTCAATTTGAATGACTCGCTCCAGCAGTATTGCAGCAACGTGAGGAGCCATTCCGGGAATCTGTCCCTCCGCAATCGCCTTGACGGCAGGCACATTGACAAAAGGACAAACTGCCGACTGCGCATTCAATAATTCGATTGTGAGCCGCCGAAGTCCGGCCAGATATTCAGGCTCGTCGGATACGGGATATGCGCTCTTCTTCCTCAGCCGGACGCCTTCAGGAACCAACCCTGCCCACGCTCGCCGCAGCAGGCTTTTCTCCTGTCCGTCAATTGTTTGCATCTCCCACGGAACATTCCACAGATACTCGACAAGCCGATGGTCGCAAAACGGCACTCGAACTTCCAGGCCGGCCGCCATGCTCATCCTGTCCTTACGATCCAGCAGCATCTGCAACCAGTTGGTTAGCGTGAGATAAAAGATCTCTCTGCGTCTGGCCAGGAGAGGGTCTTCTCCGTCGCATTTCGGTATGTTCGCGGTGGCTTCCTCATATCTTCTCTGCAGGTAAGCGAGGGGTTGAGCCTTTTCCCGGATCTGGGGCGACACCCAGAACAGACTTTGGGGTCCTGTGGCCGCGGGCGGCATGGTGACGAGCCAGGGGAATGCTCTGATCTTCAGCGCATCGGGCGAGTGATACCAGGAATAGCCCGCGAAAATCTCATCTGCAGTTTCCCCGGAAAGCGCAACGGTCCCTCTTTGCTTGATGCGTTTGCAAAGGAGGTAGAGGGAGGTATCCAGCTGTCCGAATCCCGGCGCATCGCGAGCAATGGTGGGAACAGAAAGGTCCTCCAGAAGCTGCTGGGGGCTGACGGTCACAAAATGATGATGAGTCCCGAGAAATTGTGAAACCTCACCGGCCCAGAAGCCATCGGTGCTCGGTTGGTCCGCATCCCGGAAGGCACTGATGCCTCCAGAGGGATCCACGGAATAAGTATTAAGGCTTTTGCCTTGACTCCCCAGTTCCCGGGCAGCCAGGGCAGTGACGCCGCTGGAATCGATGCCTCCCGACAACATTGTCACAACGGGAACATCCGCGATCAATTGCCTCCTGACCGTGTCCTCGAGAAGGTTCCGGATATTCTCAACCGTCGTGTCCACATCGTCGGTATGAGGGGCGCTTATCAATGACCAATATCGGGTCGAACGCCTGCCCTCGCGGTTGAAGGTGATGTACTCTCCCGCGCCAACCTCGAGGACGTTCCGATAGATGGTAAAGCCTGGTGTGCGCAGCTGCACGGGGCTGAACAGTTCCGCCAGGCCGTCGTTGTCAACTTCCGCTTTGACTGCCGGGTGGGCCAGCAGCGACTTGATTTCTGAAGCGAACAGGATCGAGTCGGTTAGCTCGGTGTAGAACAGCGGTTTGACCCCGAGACGATCGCGGGCGAGCACCAGCATTTGACGGTAGTCGTCCCACAGGGCGAAGGCAAAGATCCCATTGAAATGGTTGATGCATTCCGCTCCCCACTCGGCGTATGCGGCGAGCAGAACTTCGGTATCGGACTGGGTTTGAAACCGGTGGCGCCGGCTCTCCAGTTCGCGGCGGAGTTCGCGAAAGTTGTAGATTTCGCCGTTATAGGAAACCGCGAATGTGCGGTCTGCGTGCTTGTAAAGCATCGGCTGAGATCCACCGCTGGGGTCGATCACGCATAGCCGGCGATGAGCCAGTGCGATGTGGGCAGAACGCCAGACGCCGCTGCCGTCCGGGCCGCGATGGCGGAGTGCAGCAGACATCGCGGTGAGGTCCGGGCAGGATTGGGAAAGATCCTGTCTCCAGCCGAGTACCCCTGAGATCCCGCACATCAGTCGCCTCGCAGCCTGAAAGACGGATTACGTATGCTGTTCGGCCACTGCGTGGGCCGGCTGAGACGCAACGTCCTCGGGCTTTGGCTCCGGTGGCAGCAGAGTGCACGGATAAAGATAGTCCTGCCTGCTGTTATGGGAGTAAATCAGATATTCCAGCCAATCGTCGAAGCGCTTGAAGCCGGGACGGGTCCGCCATACTGCATATGCAACGGGCTTGTTTTCCAATGGAACCGGCTTTCCTGCAAGGACGCCCTGATAGAACTCCCACAGATTGTGCTGCACGCGGACTCTAAGGCTGCTACCAGGGAACGGAATGCGGAACAGTTTCTGGTTGAAGTCGACGGCTTCGATGAGAAGTAGCGGATCCAGGCCCGCCGGAACTTTCTCCTGTGCATACTGCAGAAGGATGCCTTTTGCCTCCTGGTAAAATGCGCCCAGCTTCGAATCCTGCACGAGCCCGATCAAAGCGTGTTCGTGCGCCGGCCATACCATGTTCAACCATTTCTCCGAAGGGCAGTACTCCCACGAACCACTCTGGATTTCACGCGCTCTCTGGTGGAAGAAGTCGACTACGCCCCGTACAACAGGAAAGAGTTCGCCGTCGGCCTTGGCAAAGGCCTCGATCAGTCTGCCGTAATCCAGTCCATAAAGTTCGTGCAGCACAACGAATGGCAGCTGAAGAAGGCGCTGGAAGTAAACCAGTTCTGCCATCCACATCACGGTTTTCGCTTCGACCCACTGGTCCGCAGGAAGGGCGTTCGTGGCGATTACGGTCTTCACGTACTCCGGGGTTTCCTCGTTTCTGCACTTGTCGATATCCGAATGCACTTCCACGATCTCCTGGTCCACCGTCACCAGGCCGTGCTCTTTCACCTGTTCCGGCAGCGAGATTTCTGCATTCGGCAGCAACTGGCAGTTGTAGAAAAACAGGTGGCGATGTTGTCCGCCGGCGATTATCGTGGAAAACCCGTCGACAAAGCTGTCATAGGTCTCACCGGGAAGGCCCAGAATAATGTCGGTATACGTGGGAATTTCCTCGAGCTTGTACCGGCTCTGCAATTGCGCAAAAGAATCGATGGATATGTTGTCCCGTTTGACGCTTCGGAGAGCCGTGGGATCCAGCGATTGGAACGAGAGGGTGACTCCGGAATTCAATCCGACGTCATTCAAGCGTTTCTGGACGCGGTATGACCGCTCGGTGGAGTTCTTCGTATTCTGCGTGACGAACACGCGCGGGTAGTTGGTCCTGGTGCGCACATCCGCAATGTAATCGGTGATCTCGACATCGCGCGGCAACATGCCATAATTCGCGTCGCAGCAGAAAACCGTCTCCACTTTGTGCTGACCGATCCAGTCAAATTCCTTGTAAATATTCTCGAGGCTGAATTTGAAAACCTTCGTGGCTGTTGCAGATCCCCAGTCGCAGAAAGTGCAGGAAAAGGGGCAGCCGCGATTGGTCTCAATCGGAGCCATCCATTCGGTATTGGGATTCGCTTCGAGCAGCGGGTCAAAAACGCCGCTCGCATAGACTGGGGGAATGACTGCCAGATCCTCGATCCTGGCGCCTTTCGGGTGATGGATAAACCGGCCGGCCTTGTCCAGAAAGCTGACTGATGGAATTTCACTCCAGTCATTTGACGGAAACGCTTCCAGAAGCCGGAGAAAAATGCGTTCCCCTTCACCATGCACGGCCACATCGACGAATGGGTTTTCACGCAGGAAGCCTTCTGCCCGATCAGGCACCTGCGGGCCGCCGAACATGATGAGTACGCCGGGTTCCCGTTCTTTGAGAAGCCGGGCGATTTTCAGGCTGTGACGCATATTCCAGACATAAGTGCTGAAACCTGCGATATCCGCTCCCAGGAGTTCAGGGACCGATTTCTCGACGGATCGCCTTCGATGAAGAGGCAGCCTGAACTTATATCTGGCAGGATCCGCAGCATGGGTTTGAGCGTAGACCTGGAGCAGGCCTGTCTGGTAAGGCAGCATTTCCCAGCCACGCGCCGATTCGGAACTCCTTTCGGACAAGCTGCCGTCGGCCAGATGTTCAAAATCGGTCCGCGCCCGGCTGAGGTTCATGCCGGTCGTAATGCAGACCAGGCTAACTGTTACCGGATGGCTCGCGGCCTCATGCGTCAGTTTGTCCATGCGACTACTCCCTTTGTTCTGTCAGTGACTGGAAATCGGGCTGGAAATAACTAATAAGCCGCTGTGTCATCACAATTGCAAGCATTTCCTTTGCTCGTTTTGGAAGCGCCTGCAACATTTTTGCCGGTGACATTTTCCAGGAATGCTATGCTCGCCAGCCTTTGGAGTCGTGTCAAGCGTATTCGTATCGTGCGAGCTTTTCATGGTTCGTGCTGATACGATTGGAAGCTCCAAGGCGCTCAACCTGAAAAAGAAAGGTCCGAAGTATTGCAATGAACAAGCCTGTGCCGGGATCCCCGAATACCGTTCCGTTCGAGGTCACGGAACCGGACCGCATCGCAGCCCAGCGGTACTACGACGAGGATTTCTACAAGCTGGAATGCGAGATGCTGTGGCCCCGGGTCTGGCAGATGGCCTGCCGGCTGGAGGAGATTCCGAAGCCCGGCAGTTTTTCGGTCTACGAGAATCTGGGCCAGTCGATTATCGTCACGCGGGTCGACGAAAACACCGTCAAAGCTTTTCACAACCACTGCCGGCACCGCGGCGTGAAGCTGGCAAATGATCGCGGCCGGTGTAACGCATTTGTTTGCCGGTTCCATGGCTGGTCGTGGAATCTGAAAGGCGAGAACACCTTCGTTTATACGCCGGAGGTGTTCTCGGAACGTCAGCTCAACAAAGAGGACTTGAAACTCCGGGAATGCCGTGTCGAGACCTGGGGCGGATGCGCTTTCATCAATCTCGACGACAATGCGCCGCCGCTGCGCGACTGTATAGAGCCGTTTGCGACCATGCACGACGTTTGGCATGTGGAAGGCTTGAAGGTGGAGTGGTGGTATGCCGCGCATCTTCCGGTCAACTGGAAGCTTGCAATGGAAGCCTTTTTCGAAGGCTATCACATCGCTCAGACGCACCCTCAGCAGCTTCCCCCCGGTCAGAACATCCGCAACTCGGCCTTCCGGCCGCTGGATCGGCAGATTTTCCCGATGGCCAATTTCGCGGCGCTTCCGGCTGCCGCCTCGAATATGGCTGCCGCCTCGACGATGTTCGACCCCCGAATGCTCATCAAGGGCTTTCCCCACTTCTATCAAATGCTGAGAGACGGGATGGCCGGAATGGTCGGCGAACAGGACATCCAGGCCATGAGAGACCTGGAGAACATGGAACTGCCGGCCCGCGATCTCCTTGGTGCGATCAAAATGTACAATCGCGCGCTTCACGACGCCATCACTGAGCGCAACCGGAAGGAAAAGCTCGACACCCCCGATCTGAATGAGGTGATGGATCGCGAGGTGATGACATCGGTCAACTTCTGCTTTCCACACTTTTTCATGCTTCCGACCTACAGCGCGGCGGCGTCCTACCGCATCCGTCCGCTGGGATCCGAAGAATGCCTGTTCGAGGTCTGGTCGCTCAAACGTTATCCCGAAGGCGAGGAGCAGCGGCCGATCCAGACGCCGGTACCCCTGAAACTCGACGATCCGAGCTGGCCGCCGTTTCCCAGGCAGGATTTTTCGAATATGCCGCGGCAGCAGCAGGGGCTCCACACGAAAGGCTTTGAATTTATGCGGCTGTCGAAAGACGTCGAGGGCTTGATCAGCAATAATCACCGGGTCATCGACGGCTTTCTCGCGGGTCTCGGCTACGACAAGCTGGTACCCGCCATGCAAAAAGTTTCCGGGCCTATCGATGTCCCTATTAAAGATCTGGGCTTCTAAGTCCCAGGCCGGCCGCGGTTTTGGGACGTTTGGCGCCGCCGGCAGATTTGTCCAGAAAACCGCTTGCGTATTGCACGTCACTTTCTTATGATCCCGACCACGTTTGACAAGACTCTACCCTCTGGTGCGCCAGGCTGCTCAGTGCGGTAGGTGCTGGTTTTGCTGGCACTGTAACATTTTTGAGTTGGCGCATTGGAAGACGGAGACTTGGTTCGTAAGTAAACTGTTTGCCCAACTCAATTCCAGAGGAGATGTATGGCTGAAATTACACAAGCTCAATTCCTGCAACGTTACGGCAACCTCATGGTTCAAATTTGGGGCATGCCCTCTCTGTTGGACCGTTTCAAAAAAGAACCCAGTGCAGTCCTGAAGGAGCATGGGTTGGATGCTGAAAAGGCCTCAGTGACCCTTCTGCAACCAGGCGCACCGAACTCTCTCGGTATTACCGACACGACGGCGGACAGCGCTTACCAGCTGTGGGTTGAAGGCAAAAAGAAAGGGAATATCCCCTTTTATTTTGTCGCACACCCGCCCGAAGGTACCGGTAGCGAGGCGCTTTCGGACAGCGAGTTGATGTCGGTTGCAGGCGGCCTCAGCATCAGTTCCTGCTGCTGCACGCCCTGCTGCTGCTAACGACAGGCTTTTTTTCATGCCGGATTTCGGGAGGGGAAAAGCAGGCGTCTGTTCCCTCCTGAAATCGGTTCGGCGAAATCGCATCTTCCGCGTTCAGCTCCGGAATCGCAGGGGAAGGACGCGGAAGATTTTCCTCTCTCACTGTTGTTGAACCAAGACCTGTGTTGTTAAAACCCCGTTTTCGTGCTTCATTTGACGTCCACGTCGCAGGCCGGGCCGTGTTTCTGTTAGATGAACACCGCCAGTTGATTTTGGAGGGCGAGCGGTATTGCATACTGGCTCCGCTGCTGGACGGCGTGCGCAGCATCAGCGACATCGCGCGCGACTGTGAACAGCGGCTTCCTCTACCTCAGATTTTTTCTACGTTGAATGAACTCGAGCGCCGCGGCTACCTTGTCGAGGGCGGCGACTCTGCCGCAGGACCGGCCGCACAAGCTTTCTGGGAATATCCCCGTGAGGGTGGTCCTGCTAAAAGGGCGCCGCATGAGCTCGCGGTCTCGGTACAAGGGTTGGGCCGAGCCTCCGCGCTCCCGTTAAGCGAGGCTTTCCTGGCGAACGGTATCGCGTTAGATCAGGCGCGTTCACAGCTTCTCGTCGTTGCAACGGATGATTATCTGCGTGGAGAATTGGAAGAAATCAACCGGACCTGTCTCCGCGAAAATCGCCCGTGGATGTTGTTTAAACCGGTTGGGCTGGTCCTGTGGATCGGGCCGATCTTCGAGCCGAACAAAACCGGATGTTGGCATTGCTTACGCCAGCGGCTCGAAGCGAACCGGATGGCGGAACAATACATTCAGGACCACACCTCGCCTCAGAAGCCGGTTGTGACCTCCGTTGCCACCCTGCCGGCTTCGCTGGAACTTGCTTCATCCCTCGCAGTGACGGCCGCCACAGAATGGTTGGCATTCCCGGAGTCTGCACGTCTCCGCGGCAGAATGATGTCATTGGACCTGGCCAATACCGCCGCGCAGCATCACGAACTGGTGCGGCGTCCCCAGTGCACAGAATGCGGGAATCCGGACCTGATGCGGAATCGAGGAATGCAGTCCATCGCACTGGGAAAACAGCTGAAGCACTTCCAGGAAGATGGAGGCCATCGCACGCATACGCCGGAGCAGACCTTCGAAAAGTACCAGCACCACATCAGTCCTTACCTGGGGGCTGTCACCATGTTGCTTCCCGCGCTAGGGGCATGGAACGAATTGACACCCAATTTTGTGGCAGGACACAACTTTTCGATGGGCCTGGACGACGTGGCGCTTCTGCGTGAAAGCATTCGTGGACTGAGTGGCGGAAAAGGCGCCAGTATCGCTCAAGCCAAGGCCAGCGCTCTGTGCGAAGCACTCGAGCGATACTCCGGGCGTTATCACCACGACGAGTACACACGCCGTGGCACCCTGGTGAACTTGCAGCCCGACGCCATTCATCCGAATGAATGCATGGGTTTCAGTTCCGAGCAGTTCGAAATGCGCGCGGAATGGAACGCGAAGCGTGCGATGGGTTCGCGTTGCGAGTTGATTTGTCAGCCCTTCGATCGAAATCGAGAGATCGACTGGTCGCCCCTCTGGTCACTGACGGCCAATAAGCTGAAGTACCTACCGACAGCCTATTGTTACTATGGACATCCGGAATTCTCGGAACAGCGCTGGTGCGCTCCCGACTCCAACGGCACTGCCGCCGGCAATACATTGGAGGAAGCCATTCTCCAGGGCTTCTTTGAATTGGTCGAACGCGACGCGGTAGCGCTCTGGTTTTACAACCGGATTAAACGGCGCGGCGTGGACATCGAAAGCTTTGGTCTGCCTTATCTGAAAGCGATCCAGAAGTATTACGTATCGCTCAAACGCGATATCTGGGTGTTGGATGTCACCAGCGATCTTGGCATTGCGACTTTCGCGTGCATTTCGAGGCGGATCGACAAGCCGGTGGAGGATATTCTATTGGGATTCGGCTCGCATTTTGATCCCAAGATTGCGATGCTGCGCGCGGTTACGGAAGTCAATCAGTTTCTCCCCTCGATATCACTGGCCAGGCCGGACGGGTCGACGCGATACACTTTCGGCGACGCGCTCTCCAAGCATTGGTGGACCACAGCGCGGCTTGAAAATAATGAGTATTTGTCGCCCGATCCGGAGAAGCCTGCCATATCTTTGGGTGAGTTCGAGAATCCATCGAGCCAGGATTTGCTTGAAGATGTCGAGCACTGCATAGAACTGTGCCGGCGGAAAGGTTTTGAAATGCTTGTGCTCGACCAGACTCGTCCGGACATTGGTCTGAACGTTGTCAAAGTCGTGGTACCTGAGCTTTGCCATTTCTGGCGCCGTCTTGGCAAACGCCGGCTCTACGAGACGCCTGTGGCTATGGGCTGGCTCAACCGGCCCAGATCTTTCGAAGAACTCAATCCATACAGCATTTTTTTCTGAATCATGGAAAACGCCTGGCTCAACCAGCCGCGTCTGCGAAAGTCTCTCGTCATCGAAGTCATCGAACCGCGTCTCATGTTCGCCTTGAGCGAGCACCGGCATTTTGTTTTCGAGGGAGAAATCTATCCGGCATTGCTTCCGTTTCTGCACGGCGGCCACTCTATGGGTGACATTCTGTCGGGTGTCGCAGACAGGTTTTCGCTGCAAGATGTCATGGTCGCCGTCCAACGGCTTGTCGCCAGCCGTTGCCTGGTGGACAGCGATGTGACGGACATGCCGGAGCAGCAGGCCGCGTTCTGGGACGGAGTGAGCGATGAGACGAACGCCACCGCCGTTGCTGAATGCTTGCGCGATCAGCCTGTCACTGTACGCGCATTAGGCGCGATCAACCGGGATGAATTCGAAACAACCCTCCGCCGGGCCGGAGTACGTGTTGAACCGGATGGCGGGATGCTCATCGTCGCTACGGATGACTATCTCCGCGAGGAATTGGCAGACCTCGACTCCCAGGCCCGGATCACCGGCAAACCATGGGTGATCGTAAAACCGGTAGGTATGATCGCCTGGATCGGCCCGCTGTTTCGGCCCGGCGCCGCCGCCTGTTGGCACTGTCTGGAGCACCGCTTGCGCCACAACCGGCAGGTCGAACTGTACCTTCGAGGCCGCTCAACCGATGCGATCGATATCTCAAAGACGCGATTCCCCTCGCTCGACCGTTCAGCGATGAGTCTGGCTTCGATTGAAATCGCCCGTTTGATCGCTTTGAATTTCAGGACCAGGCTCGAAGGCAGGATTTTCGCGCTGGATTTCCAGACTTACAAGATCGAGGAACATACCGTTGTGCGGAGGCCGCAATGCAAAGCCTGCGGGCAGCCTTTGAAAATCGCGCAGCCTGGTCCGGTCGAGCTGAAATCCCGCATCAAACGCAATGGCGCTGGCGGAACTGAGCGGACGGCGTCGCCGGAAGAAATCTTCCACAGGTATCAACATCACATCAGCCCGATCAGCGGAATCGTAACCGCCTTCATTCCGAGAAATCTTGAGGCCTGCGGGCTGATTTACAATTACACATCCGGTCACTACTTTCCGATTATTTCCGACGATCTCGCCAGCCTGCAGGTGAATCTGATTGCCCGTAGCGGCGGTAAGGGTTCTGATGAAATCCAGGCAAAAGCCGGCGCGGTTGCCGAGGCGCTGGAACGGTACTCCGGAATCAGCTGGGGGGAGGAATACGAAGTACGGGGAAGTTTTGCTTCTCTGCAGCCTGAAGCGATCCGCGTCGAGGATGTGTTGTTCTTCAGCCGAAATCAGTACGAGAGCCGCGCACAATGGAATACGACACCCGGGAACGAGAAACACTATGTGCCGGAACCATTCGACGAGAAGGCCGAAATCGCATGGACGCCGTTGTGGTCTCTGAGCCACAACCGCCTTCGATATCTTCCAAAGGCCTTTTGCTTTTACGGCCATAGGGATGCTGTCGGCAATTTCTCTTTCTGTGACAGCAATGGCTGCGCCGCGGGCAACACTCTCGAAGAAGCGATCGTGCACGGCTTTCTTGAACTTGCAGAACGTGATGCCGTGGCAATCTGGTGGTACAACCGATTAAAGCGGTCTGCTGTCGATGCGTCATCCTTCGACTTGCCGTATTGGGTCACGCTCCGCGACTACTACGACACTGAACTGCAGCGTGACCTTCATGTAATCGATATCACCTCGGATCTCGGGATTCCGACTTTTGTAGCTGTTTCGCGGCGGCGCGATCAACCGACCGAAGACATCATTATCGGAATCGGGTGCCACTTTAATCCTCGTAAGGCTCTGATGCAGGCCCTGCTCGAAGCAAACCAGTCCACGCCTCTTTGGCATTTTGTGACCCGCGACCGTCCAGCGCTGAAGCGATACTGCCCCAAGGACATCATGGAGTGGCTGGAGACCGCGACGTACGAAAACCAACCCTATCTGGTTCCGGAAGCCACCTGCCCCAAAACCTTCGCGGATTACAAGCAAATGGAGAAAGATGACGTGCGCGAAGACGTATTAACCTGCGTTGAAATCGCGAAAGCTGCCGGCTTGGAGCTACTGGTCCTTGATCAGACGAGACCCGGCATCGGATTGCCTGTTGCACGCGTTGTTGTGCCGGGCCTGCGGCACTTCTGGCTCCGCCTGGCACCGGGGCGGTTATATGACGTTCCGGTCCGGATGGGTTGGCTTCAAAAGCCCCTGGGTGAAGCCGATATGAACAGGATTCCGTTTTTTATTTGATACTGAAATCTATGTGGAACGATACAATGCCGCGCGTGAGGACGGTTGAGAATATGACATGTGTCGTCGGGATCAGATTATTGAAGGATGCCAGGCTGACCGAGGAAACATCGGACATTACTGCTGTCGAGGCGGAGGTCGAGATTCATCGGCCACGAATGACGCTGACCGGTATGACTCCGGGATTGCATGCGATCCTGAAGCAAATCCAATCCGAAGCCGTGGCCCAGCCGGAGTTGCTGGCGCAGGCGCTCCGCACGGATGGATTGCTGGGGCTGGGAAAACTGAATAAATTTTTAACCAAACTGGAACAATTCGGGTACATTCAGCGTCAACTGGTCGTGAATGACATTCCGGCAGCTTCGATTCGTCCGCTCTCCCTTCTCTATCGCTACGAAGACCTGAAGGTTGAACCCGGCTCACGGCATGTTCTCTCCAGGTTTGCATATCTACGAAACGAGCGGGATCAAATCATCCTCGAATGTCCTCTAGGACACGCCGAGATTGCCTGTCACTCACCTGCGGTCATGCAGGTTCTGTTTGCGCTCGCAGCGCCAAAAACCGTTGGTGAAATTGCTGAGGCGCAAACGGCGTTCAGCGAGGAGGCAGTCACTCTCTTTTTGAACTTTCTGGCCAATGCAAAGGCGCTGGCCACAGTTTCCGGCGAACTGCCGGAACTTCAGAATCCGGAGGTTCACGACGCGGCGCTGGCGCCATGGGAGTTCCACGATCTGCTCTTCCATACTCGAAGCCGGCTTGGCCGGCACGATCGCCCATACGGCGGTACATATCCCTTTAAAGACAAGCTGGCTCCTCTGCCGATCGTAAAGAAAGAATCATCGGATCAGGCGATCCCGCTGTACCGGCCGGATCTCGAACGGCTGAAGACGCAGGATGTGCCGTTTACGGAGGTTCTGGAGCGGAGGTCTTCGATACGAAACCACGGCGATTCCCCTCTGACATTGGAGCAACTGGGAGAGTTCCTCTATCGCTCAGCGCGAGTTAAAGAGGTTGTGGAACAGGGAGGCGTCAGTTTCAGGCCTTCGCCCGGCGGAGGCGCTTTGCACGAACTGGAAATTTATCCGCTCGTCGAGCGCTGTCAGGGTCTGGACGCAGGTCTATATCACTACAACCCGCTCCGTCATGAACTGTACAGAGTTGCCGAGAGGAATTCTTATGTGGAGTTGCTGATACGCATGGCGGCTTATACCGCTAAACTGGAATCGTTTCCCCAGGTTTTGTTGATTATCAGCGCACGGTTTCAGCGCATGCAGCACAAATATCAATCGATGACGTATTCGGTGATTCTCAAGAATGTCGGAGCGCTGTACCAGACGATGTACCTGGTCGGAACGGCGATGGGACTTGCAACAAGTGCTCTGGGAGGCGGTCATTCCGATGTGTTTGCCCAGGCAGCCGGCTTGAATTACATGGAAGAAACTTCCGTTGGAGAATTTATTCTCGGATCGATCGGAACGGGGCCGGGCATAAAGTCCGGCCAGAGCATAGCGCAATGAGCAGCTCTTCCGAGTTACCGGTCATCCAACTCGCCGAGGGTATATCCGGGCGTGTGCGGCCCGGCACAGGAGAAGGCGTTCTGTGGCTGCACGGCTACACCGTAGACGGCAGCATGTGGGGCGATATGTGGGACCGGCTGCCGGGCTGGCAGCACATTGCGATAGATCTCCCCGGCCATGGAGCATCGGATTCTATCGAGCGGATGATTGACCTGCCTACCCTGGGCCGGCGGCTTGGACAGATGTGCATTTCCCGCGGAGTTCGGCATATCGTGGCGTTGTCGTTCGGAACGCTGACAGCGACGCAGATTGCAATCGAGTTCCCGTCGCACTTCTCGAGCATCGTGCTCAGCGCCCCCAGCCTGGCCGGCGGTCCCCGCGAACTGGAAGTAGCCCGCGTTCATGGAACGCTTGTCCAATATTACCTTCAATTTGGCCCCGGACCGTGGATGCGCGATATCTGGATGAAGTGCCGTATCTGGGCCGGAACTGAAAGGGTTCCGGAGATGCGGCAATATATGGGGTCCCTGATCGATAAACATGATTGGTCACACTTAAAGCAGATGGCGATCCAGCGGTACACGCAGTCGAAGCAAACGGAAGAAGCCCTGCAGAAAATCGAAGCATCCGTTCTGGTTATGATTGGTGACAGGGAATTACCGTCATTTCGCACGGTCGCCGCAACCCTGAAACGCAACATTCCCCGATGTGATGTGCTCGAACTCGCTGACGCAGACCATCTGGCAATGATTCAGTATCCCGAAGTCTCCGCCCCGGCGATTGAAGCTCACCTCAAGGCGAACCAGTCTGCGTCCTTAACGCGAGACGGTGATTCCCCGTCCCAAAAAGAGGATAAACAGCAAGCAGGCAACAAGGCCGGTAACAATCCATGAACGGTTGCGTCCGATGGGCCCGACCGGCTCGAGTGCTTTTTCCTTCGATTGCATCATCGCGGGTAAGCTGAGCAGTCCCGCATTTGCGCCCAAGGTTGACGGTAAGGCCGACGCGATCACGTAAAACAGGCCGGCCGGATTTGGCAATCCTGCGACCAGGGCGAGTACACCCTGGCTGAAGTAAGCGGTCCAGCACAACTTACGCAGTCGTCCACTCTCATCTCCCTTGAAGGCCTTCAGTTCCGCGCCGACCAGAACCATCGCCCCAAAGTAGGTAACCGCGCCGAGCACGAGCAGTCCAAGCTGCCAGATGAGATGCGGTTGGAAGTCCCGGATCACATCGGCCCAATCGCCGAAATTGAAGGCGCCCGAGAAAAGGAAATATCCGGTGCCGGTGAAGAGATTACCGGCCATCGCAAGAATCAGAAAAAAGCGCGTTGCCGGCGAATAGCGCTGTGCACGCCGCAAAACAAGCCAGAACAGTGCTCCGAAAACGAGATTGATAAGCGGGCCATCCGCTTTGACCCAGTGCGTTTCAATATCGCTTTGGAGTGCGACAGTGCTGAGCGTCAACTCGTGCGCACCACTCAGCCAGGCCGTAACGCCATGTCCGAAATCTTCGTGGAGAACGTTCGAAAGAACGTAACCCAGCGCGGAGATGGCTATCAACGTCGGCGGATCATCTCGCTCGATACTCATGGACTTCAGCTCTCTACTGCGTGCGTGGTGACCAGATCACGCCAGCCTGCCCAAGGACGGTTCCCGTGGCGAACGCGAGATCGACCAGTGAATTCTGATAGTCAGATTGGGACACAATGAGGGCACCCTGTGCCTGGGCGAGCTGATCGAGTGTCAGTGAGAGCTCCGTGCTCGTAATTTTCCCGAGTTGAAACTCGATCCTGTTATCTTGATACGTCTCGGTTGACCGGTCGACCGCTGCCCGATTGGACAAAATGCGCTGCCAATTTAATTCGACGGAGTTGATTGCGTTCAGCACATCCTGCCTGACACTCAGTTCCAAGGCGCGCTGGTTTGTCTCTGTCTTTGCCAGGTTCAAGGCGCTCTGAACAACCTGATACTTTGCCTGTTGATTTCCCCAAAGAGGAATCGAGGCCGATAGGCCGTAGTTGTACGTATCGACCAGCCGGTTCCTGAAGAGTTCGTCGAGACTCTTTTGAAAGGTTGTGGCGCTGCCGGCAAAAGAATAATTGAAGTTCATCGTGACATCCGGCAGCCTGCGATTCCGGCTTACATCCAGCGAAATACGATCGATCGACATCTGCACTTCGTTCTGAAACAGCTCCATCCGGTTCTTGAGGGCGAGCGCTGTGACGGCCGCGCGATCAAACGTGAATCCCTTGGGCGACGGCTCCGTTTTCGGAATGATCAACGTTTGTGACTGAAGCGGGAGATTGGGAGAATTGATGATGCGTTTGAGGGCCAGTTCCGTCTGGCGGCGCGTGTTCTCGGCCATAAGAATTGCGTCGAAACGGCGTGCCGCATCGCCTTCAGCACGCGTGATTTCAATCTTGGTCCGCGCGCCTTCCTCAACCAGCCTGCGCGCGGTTCGCACTTGCTCCAGGGCATAGTCATACTCCTGAAGTTGTATTTTCAGGTTTTCGTTGGCCGCGTAGTGCTGCCAGTATGACTGTTCAGCATTTGCCATGACCTGTATAGCGGCCAATTTCGTTCGCGCATCCGTCTGGCGCATCACGAGGCCCGCGACGTTGATGCTTGCGTAATTGATTCCGAACCCGGCTCCCCGCAATAGCGGTTGGGTCAGCCCGAGTTGAATGGTTGGTTCATCCGTAACGCCGACAGGAACGCCGAAAATCGACCCCTGATCGTCGATTCTTGTAAAGGGCAACGACAAGGTCGCCGTTCCTCCGGCTTGGGTTGGGACAACGACTGTCGGAGTGAGCGAGGCGATCTTCTCAGGATTCCCGAAGCTGTCGAAAGTTTTCTGTTGGCTGGCCGAGGCATTGAGGACGGCCTCGAATTTCCAGCTCTCCGCCTGATACGCCGCTTGAGCGATCGCCGGGTCATAAAGCTGAACCTGCAAATCAAGGTTGTTCTCGAGCGCCTGCTTCCGTACGTCCGCCAGCGTCAACTCGACAGTTGGTGTTTCCGGGCTCGGCGCGACGACCTTCCTCGCGTTGTCCACCACATCGTTGGGTGTTTCTATAGGGACCTGCTGTAGATCCGCCGGAGGCTTTGTAACCAGCGCGTTGGCATCAAAGGGCAAAGCCGTTTGCAACTCCTGGCGTACTGCGGGAAGGATAAGGGGATCCCGGCGGGAGCAACCAATGAAGATGACCGCAATAAATAACAGAGCGACTGTTCGAGCACGTTTCCGAATGTTCTCTTTTACCAGAGCCACAAACCCTCCGTCGTTAAGTTTGTGTTCATAACTTTAGGGCGTCAGGATAGTTCGATTCGCGGTTATGCCGGGGCTATTACTCTGCAAAGACGGGACATCGGGCCGTCCCAGGAGCAGGGAAGGATACTGAACGGTCCCAAAGTTAACAAGCTGGCCTTCATTTGCCTTGCAGAATCCTGCGATCCGAAATTAAGCTGCGAAAGGAGTTTATGGCGGAATCTCTTCGAATTTACAACATATTTTTATCAGGTCCCCTCACCCTAACCCGTTAGAAATGAAAAACAAATGACAATTTGCCGAACTGCCGGTTCAGTCGAATTCGATGGGCTTTATATCTCGGGCCTGAAGGATCTGATTACCAGACTATCTGTCGACGATCCTCGCGCCGAATGCCTTTTTGCAGATTTAAGTTTGGGCGCCTGGTTCGTACACATGGCCGCCCAACAATTCTTCCTGCAATTGGGAATATTGCCTCCAGAACATATCCGGCCCACCAGGGAGGGCAGCGCGTACTGGGACCAGGTGCCGGAATACGCGGACAGAGTCGGTAACGAAATCGATTCTGAAACCAGTGGTGACCGCGTTCTAATGACCAGTTTAGAACTTGCAGAGCAGGTAATCGAGGCGATTGGCCAGAAGCGCCCTCAAACTCTCGTCATTATCGCGCCCCGCTTCGATTTCGACTGGGAAGCAGAAAACGAGCTCTTTCTTGAATTTCTCGTAATGGGACTGCGGGATACTGCCAGCCGCTGCATTCTGGCCTTTATGGACGAAAAACCTCCTGCCGTTCCAGAAAAATGGAAGATAAATTGGCTGAACAGTCCAGCACCAACCGCTAACGAGCATCCCGAACTCTCTCCAGAGTTGCTGACACTTGTGCCCGGCATTGTCGAGCCGGCGTTAGCTGAGATGCTTGCCGGTACAGCGCCGCTGGATAAATCCAGGCATCTCTCAGTGGCAAACGGCGGTGTTTTAGTGGCCCCGGAATACAGACGGAATCCCAACGAGGTCAGCAAGGCTGCCTATGATGAACTTGGGCAGAAAGCAGAGGCGATCGGCTGGCTCAAGTCTTATTGCCAGTTGTATGGAAATCTTCAGTTTCTGAATGTGTACTTCCTGCGTCAGCAGTCCAGCCAGCGATTTGCAGAGGGAGCTTATAACGTCGCCTTCAGGTTGATTCAACCGGTCCTTCAACACTCGTTTCATCCATTTCACAAAACCGCAGCGCTCCTTGAGGCCCAGGGTATGCGTGTGGCTCTCAAGAGATTTAAAGACGCCTCGGAAATGCCCGATCCTCCACGTGCGGCGCCGCCTCCAATCCTGGGAGCCCTTTTCCTGTCGAAGGCCTGGGGACTGGTAATGATCGATCAGCCGGAACAAGCCGAACCTTACTTCGAGCAGGCCCGGAATCTCCTTAAGCCATTTCAGGATCGCTTCTATTTGTATCTTCTGAATATTGCGGCTCTGAACAAGTTGCGGCTTGGACAAGCCGACGCAGCCTTCGAACTGGAAAGAGAGATTGAACAGACGCTTTCGGAAAGCCCAAAAAAGGACTGGCATCTTGAATATATCAATTGCCTTAATCTCGGCCGTTTATTCCGGAGGAGCGGGGACTTTGAACTCTCGGAGAAGTATTATTCGAAGTCCTTTTACGCAAGCGAAGGAATCCGCTCGGATAGCGATCTGGTATATAGCAACGTGTCCTGGGCCGGCCTTTATCAGAAAAACAATCCTGACCTGTCTTTCCTGCATTGGTTCAGGGCAGCCTTACATTGGGCAGCTACTGCGGTTCCCGAGGCGCTGACCGCCAGAGCGATCCGGCCTATCGTCGGGCGAAACCTGAAACCTGGAGAGGACCTGACCGAAGAACTGTCCAAGGGATTGATTTCTTTTATTTATCAGAGTGCCAAGGCCGCCCGGATACCTCTAAAAGCCTTTGACAATGATATGGAATCGACGGCCGGCGAAGGCTCAAAGCAGATTACCTTCATTCATTCAGACAATCTTCCTGCAGGCACAATTGAGTACGCTTTTGGCTTTCCCGGTTGGAGTGTATTAGCCACGAAACAGGTGTTTAAGCGGAGATTCAAGGGGAAGTACTACGATCGCTTGAATGACATCCTGGTTCGGGCTATCGAAGAATGGTGTCCCGCTGTTGCAAAGGCTGACGTTCGAACCCTGATTGTCGACACAATGATGGGCTGTGAAATGCCGATAACGTTCGACCAGCTAAGGAACACGTGCGTGCGTCTGAAAATCCCGCATTTGCATTTCGAAAACAGAAGTGAGGACTTGTCCGGGGAAGAATGCCGTTCTCTGGAGCGGAATGCGGTGGTGCGAATCGGATCCGGGGTCAGCCACATCAGCGATGCAGATGGTCGCCTGACGATCCATTTCAAGAGGTATGTCGGCCCTGTAACCTTGTCTGAGGAGGATAGCAAGATTGTAAGGCTGGTTGACGGGGTGAGAACTGTAGATGAAATCGCGAGCTCTTCAGGCAATCCAGGCTCCGGCGAGACTGGCGTTTTGCAGTCTCTGCGCTCGCTGGAAATACTGAGAGTAACGGCAATCTCCTAAAACAACCCAGTCTGGGGCGGGCGATAAGCAATACCGAGGTGGTCGTAGGCGAGCTTCGTGGCCACGCGGCCGCGCGGCGTGCGTTGCAGGAATCCGATCTGGAGCAGATACGGTTCATAGATGTCTTCGACGGCATCGACTTCTTCGCTTAAGACGGCCGCAATCGTGTTCACGCCCACGGGCCCCCCGCCAAAGCGCTCAATAATGGCGCGCAGCAGTTTGCGATCGATATCGTCGAAACCGTGCTCGTCGATATCGAGGAGCTTCAGGGCATCGCGAGCGATCGGCGCAGTGATTTCGCCGTCTGCCTTCACCTGGGCAAAATCCCGCATTCGCTTCAGCAGCCGGTTCGCTACGCGCGGTGTTCCGCGGCATCGTTTTGCGATCTCATGACAGCCTTCCGGCGTGATCGGGGCGTTCAGGATTTCCGCGGAGCGCCGGATGATGTATTCCAATTCCTTCACGGTATAGAAATCGAGACGATGAACCATCCCGAACCGCGACCGCAGGGGCGCGGTGATGAGCCCGGCGCGCGTCGTCGCGCCGATGAGCGTGAAGCGCCGCAGATCCAGACGATGCGTGCGGGCGCTGGGCCCCTGCCCGATAATGATGTCGAGTTTGTAATCCTCCATCGCCGGATAGAGGATTTCTTCGATGTTCGGTTGCAGGCGGTGGATCTCGTCGATGAACAGGACATCTCCGGATTCGAGGTTCGTCAGGATTGCCGTCAAGTCACCCTTGAGCTGGATCAGCGGACCTGCCGTCGCCCGGAAATGAGCGCCCATTTCGTTAGAAATGACCGAGGCAAGAGTCGTCTTGCCGAGGCCCGGCGGTCCGTATAACAAAATATGGTCGAGCGGTTCACCGCGCTTCCGGGCTGCCTGGATTGCGACATCGAGGTTGTCTTTGACGCCCTGCTGGCCGATGTACTCCTTGAGAAGGCGCGGCCGCAGCGACAATTCGAATGTTGCTTCTTCTTCGGTTGGAGAGCCCGTGATGATACGGTCCGTCATACTTCGACAGGGAAATTAGCCACAAACTTTAGGCTGCGCGCTACCGCGCTTGCGCTTCGCGAGGCACAAAAGGGAATTATTTTCTTCGTCATGATTTCGTCAATATATGTAATGAGCGCTTGAACAACACGTCGAAGACCGGGGCGTCGTCGCCGTTGGCGGCGCGAGAGAGCGCTGCTTCCGCCATGGCTCTGTTGTACCCGAGATTCTCCAGCGCCGACAAAACGTCCATTTCGACGGATGACTTGGCGGGAGCTTCCACGAACTCCTGCAGTTTGTCTTTCAATTCCAGGACAATACGTTCTGCAGTCTTCTTGCCGACACCAGGAATGGCCGTGAGTCTCGGAAGATCGCCGCGCTTGATGGCGGTGACCAGGTCTTCGACGGATCCTCCGGAAAGAATCGTGACGGCCAGTTTCGGGCCGATTCCCGAGATCGTCATCAACTTTTCAAAGATCGTCCGCTCGCGGCGCGTCGAGAAGCCATAGAGGGCGATGAGATCCTCGCGTACGTGCGTATGAACGTCGATGGAGACTTCGGAACCGGCGTCAGGCAGCGCGGTGAATGTGGTAAGCGGAATGAAAACTTCATAGCCGACTCCGTTGACATCGACAATCACACGGGCCGGATCCTTCTGCGCTAATTTCCCGCGCAGATGAGCGATCATGAGAGCTCCACGAAATCGATGACGCCGATGACGGCGGCATCGATCGGGGCTTCGACATGGCCGACCGAAGTCATCGCGGAAAAACCCTCCTGAACCGCGAGCACGAGGTCGCCGATGCCGGCATCGACTGCGTCGAACGCGACCACAACATCTCCTACAGGACGGTCTTCAAGATCCAGGGGTTGAATCAGGAGAATCTTCTTTCCCTCGTGGGATCGATCTTTCTGAGTGGCGGTCACATTTCCGACGACCCGGGCAATGATCACGCTCTCACCACCTCAGGACGTTCCACGTGATCGACAATTGCCACGACCGCCGCCTCCGTCGGAACCTCGACCGGTTTGAATGCGAATGCGGCTTCACGGCCGCGGCAAACATAAACAGTCTCACCGGCTCCGGCGCCGACCGCATCGACCGCGACGATGGAGGGACCGTTCGGCAGACGCCGTACCAGCAGCAGCGTCCGGCCTTCAAGCGCGGCATCCTTTACGGTGCAAACGACGCTGCCGATGACTGTGCCCAGATACATGACTAGTCCTGTGAAACTTCGTCTACGATTCCAACGATGGCTGCATCGACCGGAGTGTCTTTGCAGCCTTCAGCCATGCGGGCGGAACTGCCCTGTACAATCAAAACGTCCTCCCGAAACCCGGCATGGACCGTATCGACGGCGATGATGTAGCCCTTTTCGTCGTTTCCATCGGGATCCACGAGCCGGCAAATGAGAAGCTTTTTGCCTTCGAGCCGCGGGTCCTTCCGGGTTGCAACGACGGTTCCGATGATGCGGGCGAGAAGCACGAGCCCGCCTTACCTCGAGGACTTTCCGATCGGCAGAACGTCTTCAAGATTCGAATGCGGCCGCGGAATCACATGAACGCTGATCAACTCGCCCACGCGGCGGGCGGCGGCTGCGCCGGCATCGGTCGCGGCCTTGACGGCGGCGACGTCCCCCCGGACCATGGCGGTGACGTAGCCCGATCCGATCTTTTCCCAGCCGACCAGGCTCACCTTGGCAGCCTTCACCATCGCGTCGGCCGCCTCGATCATCGCGACAAGTCCACGCGTTTCAATCATTCCTAAGGCCTCACCCAGCGTGCTGCCTTCTCCCTCTCGTGCCATAGAACTCCTTATTAACGCGGGCTAAAGCCCGCGACTACATGATCGAGTCATCTCAGGTTCGTAACGACTCGCTCGATCAAATCGATCAACTCACCGCGAGTGAGAGAGATCGTCTCTGATACTCCGTCTGTTAGCGGACACATCGGGTCCTTCGGTTTCGCATCCGAGCCCTCGAGCCCGTAATACTTCTGCCGCTGAACCCATAACTTCTCGACATCCTCATTCGAAAGCAGCCGCTCGCGGCCGAGGATCTTGGTGTAAATGGAAATCTTCGCAAAATGCTCGACGGTGTCCATCCGGTTGAATGCGTCTTCCAGATTGACACCATACGTCACAACACCGTGATTGGACATCAAAAGAGCATCATAGCTTCCAATAAAAGGCCGGAGCTGATCGGTGAGTTCCGGCGTACCCGGCGTTCCGTACTCCGCGAGTGGAATGCAACCCAAAGCCAGCACGACCTCCGAGATCAATGCTTTGTTCAGAGGTATGCCGGCGGCGGCATATGCCGTCGCGCATGGCGGATGCGCATGGACGACAGCCTGTGCGTCGGGCCGCATCTCATAGACAAGAAGGTGCATTGCAATCTCACTGGATGCCTTGCGGTCGCCTTTGATGCGCTGGCCCTTGAGGTCAATGACGACCATATCCTCCGGCTTGACGAATCCCTTGTTGCAGATCGTCGGCGTACACATGATGTGGCCGTCGGGAAGCCGCGCGCTGATATTGCCGTCGGTGGAGGCGACGTATCCTTTCTCATAGATGAGGTGGCAAAAGCGCGTAATCTCAGCGCGAAATTTCTCTTCAGACACGGACGGCATTTTACACCATTCAGGCGCGCAGCCTGCTTCTTCGGAAACCGTAAAAGAAGTAAATAACCATTCCCACGACGAGCCACAAAGCAAAACGAACCCATGTGATCCACGGTAATCCCAGCATCAGGTAGATGCACGATGCGACGCCGAGCAGCGGCAGCACCGGCGACCAGGGGACCCTGAACGTCCGCCGGCGGTCCGGCTCGCGGTGCCGCAGAATAACGATGCCGATACACACCAGAATGAACGCGAACAAAGTGCCGATGTTGGTCAGATCCACCATCTCGTCGATGCTGGTGAACATCGCGCAGACTCCGACCGCCACTCCCGTGAGGATTGTCGTGACATGCGGCGTCCGGAACCTCGGATGGACTTTGGCAAACGAGTGCGGCAACAAACCGTCACGCGCCATCGAAAAGAAGATGCGAGGCTGTCCGAGCTGAAACACCAGCAATACTGCCGTATGCGCAACAACGGATCCGAATGCCACGATGCCCACAAACAGATTGGCATAACGGCCGATGTTGGCATACTGCAGCGCCATGGTGAGCGGCTCGGCCTGTTCGGTTGCGAGTTTTTGTTTCAGCACGGGAAACGGAATGATTCCCGTGAACACCGCCGCCACCAGAATGTAGATTACCGTCGAGATGATCAGGGATCCCACGATACCGATCGGCAAATCCCGGCTTGGATTTCGAGTCTCTTCCGCAACCGTGGACACCGCATCGAAGCCGATGTACGCGAAAAACACGATGGCCGCGCCAGCCTGTACGCCCGCCCACCCGTTGGGCATGAAGGGATGAAAGTTGGCGCCATGCATGTATCCCCAACCGACTGCGATAAAGAAGCCGAGGACGATGAGCTTGAGCACGACCATCATCGTGGTCATCGTCGCGCTTTCGCGGATTCCGATCACGAGGACGACGGTTATCGCCGCCACAATGCCGAACGCCAGAATGTTGAAAACAATCGGAACGCCGAAAACGTGAGGCGCGCTCTGGAGCAGCCCGGGAATACGCGCCGCTGTGCGGTAATCGGTCGAGATCCAGTCCGGAATGGTGATGCCGAATCCCGAAACCAGCGTCTTGAAATAGTTCGCCCAGCTGATCGCGACCGCGACATTCCCGACCGCATATTCGATGATCAGGTCCCAACCGATGATCCACGCGATCAGCTCTCCCAGCGTCGCGTAAGCATAGGTATAAGCGCTTCCGGAAATCGGGATCATGGCGGAAAATTCCGCGTAACAGAGGGCTGCGAATCCGCACGCGATCCCGGTGAACACGAACGAGAGAATAAGTGCCGGGCCCGCGCCGGGCCGTGTCGGATCGCCCGCAGCGGCCGTGCCGATGGTTGCGAAGATCCCGGCGCCGATGATGGCTCCGACGCCGAGCGCCGTTACATCGACAGGACCAAGCACTTTCTTCAGCCGGCTCTCAGGCTCCTCCAGATCTGCGGCGAGCTGATCCATGCTCTTACGCCGGAAGAGGTCTTTGATCATTACCTGGCCATGCCTGCATCGTACATACGGCCGTACTCCAGGTATTG
>DASXLG010000014.1 GCA_036496425.1 Terriglobia bacterium
CCGGTCAGCGATCCGTATTCTCCGACGACGATCTCCGATGGCGCGGAAGCCTTCGGACTGCAGGACGTCAAAGCCAGCGCTCCAAGCATAATCAGGACGTATCGATGGGCCTTATGCATCATTGTGATTCCTCTCAAAAGGGAGACTTTACAGGGAATTCCAGAGACGGGCAATATGGAACACACGCCCGATCGTGCGAAATGCAGCGATCCCAACTAAAAGTTTGGGGACAGAGAGGAAATTCAGGGGATCAGTCCCATCCGATACCACGACGGATGGCTCTATCTCTGAAAGCGTCGCGGACGGCTTCGGATTTCTCGATAACCGAGCCAGCGACTGCAACTTAATGGTACAACTTTGCGAAAACGTTCGGCAGGTCTCCAAAGACCAGTGCAGGGAGTGCCATCAGGAAAAACAGCGCGACATCCACCAGCAGGATACTGATGCAAATGAATCCAAGTGGGAATCGGATTAACCTTAATCGATTTTCCATTGAAGAGAAGGAATTCTGGAAAATGTTGAAAGCCCGGAGTTCGCAGTAAAAGGAAATCAAAGAGAGCAAGGTCAGCGACCATCCTGTGGTTGGCCCGCAGGGCCCAAAGTTTGCAAAGGCAAGCGCCGGTAGCGCAATGACTACGGGCACCAGCATCAGGCAAAATGCTTTCAGCAGGCCCCTGGATCGCGCATCCATGACACGAAGTTTATCACGCAAGTTTTTCACCCTCCCGCGCCTTCCAGCGCTCGTGCGAATCGAATCGAATGATGGCCAGACCGCGAATCGACCGGCCTGCTGCATTGCGCGCCGAATGCACTGCGGCGAACGGCTACATCAATGGCTCCAATCGGACAAACTCCAATGACACCGGAAAGTCGCGCGCAATCCGGAAATGATTTCCGTGTTTTCAACGATCCCCTGTCTCGATCGAGGGGATGAATTCCCATTCCAGCTCCGGCATGCCGAAGTTCAGGATCAGTCCGTACGGATGCCCCGAAGCGTGAAGATAGGATCGCAATTGTGCGACGTGCGCGCCAACAATCCCACGGTTTGCTTTCAATTCCACAATGACTGTGGCATTCACAACAAGATCCAGCCGGTGCGTACCGACAAGCTGAGCGCCATACCAGATCTTGATCTGCTTTTCCCGTTCGATGGGAAGCCCGCGGCTTTTCAATTCGGAAACCAGCGCACGGCTGTAAATGCTTTCCAGAAACCCCGGGCCGAGCGTACGATGCACGGTTCGTGCCGCTTCGACAATTCTGTAAGCCGGATTCTCACCGTCCTCCACATGTCCTCCACACCGGGCTATCGCATTCGTGGTACCTTGTTTGGCTTATGACGATGTTATCGGATTCTCCCGACCTGTACTTTGCTTTCCCCGATGGTGTTCTGCATCACGCGTGTCCGGAATGCACCGCTTTGTGCTGCCGCGGACAGGGCTTTGCGGGAAGCGCGAAACGCGAAATGAATTTCATCTTCAAGAATTATCCCCAGTTCGGCGGCATGGTTCAGGAACGTGAAGGCGATGTGGTGACCTGCGCCACACCCATGGGCCGCTGCTTTTTTCTCCGCGACGACAATTTGTGCCAGATCGAAGTGACGCATGGCAGAGCGAAGAAACCCGGAGTCTGCCTGCTGTTTCCGTTCAATGATTTCTACCGGATCGGAAAAGCACTCGCGGTGGCGCCGCATTTCATGTGTCCGATACGATTGAATCTGCCCGCGGCGCCCGGCCGCGTGGAAGGCACTCACGCCATGATCGAAAAGACCATCCGCGAGACCGGGCTGCTGGCGAATGAATCCGTCAAGGCCTTTGTCGGCGATGCCGTGATTGCCCCGGGACCGACGGCGAACGCGGTGCTGGCTCGAGAAGTGGCGTTCCGGGATTTGTGCGGCGTTGCGCTGGGAAATCATCGATTCCGCGATGTGCTCGAGGCCGCGTCGGACAACAAACGCGAACTTCGCGATTATAAGAAACGCGTGGCGCAGCTGATGGGATGGACATCGTCCCATATGCCGGCCGAACGGGATCACATCGACGACATTCTACTGGCGACGGCGTCTTCGCATCGGCTGTCGTTGCTGCATCACTCGCCTGAAGGCGTGTTGCGTTTCCTGTCTCTGGCGGAAATGCTCGTGCGGCGTGTTTTCGCAGTCGGCCAGGCGCCTCCCGCACTTCAGGCGGTTTGCAGCGTGATCGAAGATATGCGGCCGGGAATCCGGCTGCTGGCGTGGGCGGACGAATCGCCGGCGATGAAGAATACGCCTCTGAAGAGTCCGAAGTTCGGAGATCCGAACATGGTGTACGCAGGAAATATCTTCCTGAACAACATGCCGCGGCGCGGCGTGCTTAAGTCGCTGGAAAAGGCATTCAATATGTCGATTCCTCCGGCGGACCGCAATGCACTAGTGCACCAGATTGCCGGAGTTGTCGATCCTGCGCTCAAGCAACGGCAGCCGGTAACCGTCTAGCTTCCAAGTCTGCTGTAGGGGCGGTCTATGACCGCCCGCTATTTGCACAGTACCGCAAATTCTGGATGGTGCATGGTCATAGACCGCGCCTACAATCCCGCCTTACGGATTTCTGCAATGCGGGGAGCGCGGCTCTTCGGGCTGTCCAAACTGAAGGATTGCGCATCGCCGAGATCGTCACGCACATATTCTTCCATGCGGCGAACTGCCGCAATCAATGCCTTGTAATTGAGTGGGTTTCGACATCAAACTCCCAGGCTCCAATCCACTTCCCGCGATCGAGAATCGCATGGCTCGGAAAATCCGATCGCAAATGCGCATGGATGGAGTCCAGGCTGCTGACCACGGCGCATTGCGGTTTCCCGGCGGCTTGAATTTCCGGAAGGCGTCCAGATCTTTTTCCAGCAGAAGACGATCGCTGCCGTCTCCAATCGGCGCCAATCCCAAAGGCTGCAACGCGGCCTTGCCCGTCTTCACACCCAGACCCGCGAACCATTGAAACTCCGCCATCGTCGCCGGCCCGGCCCATGAAAAATACCGTTCGGTCAGATGCGTAGAAGCTTCTTCGATCGAAACGTTATAACGTAACAGTGGATTGGGCCGCCACAACGCATACTTATAGCGCTGCTGGTCCAACCTGCCGTCGATGGGAACCGCCGGATCTCTCCCAGACTC
>DASXLG010000015.1 GCA_036496425.1 Terriglobia bacterium
AAATTGGAAGTTTGAAATTGGAAATCCGAGATCCAATTTCCAACTTCCAATTTCGAATTTCCAACGCGCTTATTTAATGGTGCACACCAGGCGCTTCGTGTCCGGTGCGGACAACGTATTCGGCGTAGGACCCCGGATAAATGTGAGGCTCGGCATCCGTTCCGGACTCGCCGCCTAATTCGAGCACGCGGTTGCTCAGGCCGCGCAGAAACGTGCGGTCATGGGAAACAAACAGCATGGTCCCGTCGAAGTCCTGGAGCGCATCGATCAACATTTCCTTTGTTGCAACGTCCAGGTGATTGGTCGGTTCGTCCAGCACCAGAAAATTCGGGGGATTCAACAGCATCCGCGCCATCACGAGGCGCGTTTTTTCACCGCCGGAAAGCGCCCGGATTTTCTTATCGATGTCTTCGCCGGAAAACTGAAAGGCGCCGGCGAGACCTCGCAGCGATCCAATGGACTCGTGCGGGAAATCCCGCTGCAGTTGTTGTTCGATCGTCAACTCCGGATCGAGCAGATCCAGCGCCTGCTGCGCAAAATATCCCATCGTCAGGCTGGCGCCGAGGCGAACGGAGCCGGAGTCGGGAGCGATGGCTCCGGCCACCATTTTCAGCAAAGTCGATTTTCCCGCCCCGTTTTTACCCATCACGCACCAGCGCTCGCCGCGCCGGATATTCAGATTGAAACCGTTATAGATGGCGCGGCTGCCGTAGGTCTTGGCGATGTTTTCAAGCGTCGCCACCTGATCGCCGGACCGTGACGGCTGCCGGAAATCGAATTTGACCACGCGGCGCTTTTTCGGCAACTCGATCTTTTCGATCTTGTCGAGCGCCTTGACGCGGCTCTGCACCTGCGCCGCCTTTGCGGCGTGCGCGGCAAATCGTTCGATGAAGCGCTGCTCCTTGGCGAGCATGGCCTGCTGGCGCGCGTATGCCGCCTCGCGGTTGGTTTCGCGGATCTGGCGCTCTCGCGCATAAAAATCATAATTCCCCGAGTAGACTGTGATCTCTCCGCCGTCGATTTCCGCGATCCTGCTGACCACTCGATTCATAAACTCGCGATCGTGAGACGTCATCAGCAGCGCGCCCGGAAGGGACTTGATGAAGGCTTCCAGCCAGACGATCGATTCGATATCGAGGTGGTTCGTCGGCTCGTCCATCAACAACACATCCGGCCGGCCGAGGAGCACCCGTGCCATCGCCACGCGCATCTTCCAGCCGCCGGACAGTTCGCCCACATCGCCGTCGATGCGTTCATTATCGAAGCCGAGCCCGAGAAGCACTTCCCGCGCCTGGCTTTCGAGCGAATAGCCTCCGAGGTGGTCGTATTCCTCCTGAACCTCGCCGAACCGTTCGAGAATTTTGTCCATCTTCGCGGCCTGTTCGGGATCCGCCATCGCGTGTTGAAGCGCCTCGAGTTCGTGGTGCAAATCGCCGATGCGGCCGCTTCCGGCAATGGCCTCGTCCAGGACGGATCGCCCCGACATCTCTTCCACGTCCTGGCGGAAATAGCCGATTGTCAACTGCCTGGGAACCGTAACGTCGCCTTCATCCGGCGACTCTTCACCGGTAATCAGCCGGAAAAGAGTTGTTTTGCCTGCGCCATTGGGCCCGACCAATCCAACCTTCTCGCCGGGATTCAACTGAAACGACGCATCAACGAAAAGAATCTGGCGGCCATACTGTTTGCCGATGTGGGAGAGTGAAATCATGGAAGCTCTGAAAGTGCCCTCGTAGAAATAAAATCGCGCGCTGCGCCGGTCAACGGATCGATGAAGCCAAGGCGCCTCGCCAGAAGCTGCAGCGGCGGCTCGCCTCCGCTTTTAGATCTGATGACTGGATAAAAAGGATCGCCGAGAATCGGAAATCCGATAGATGCCATATGGATCCGCAATTGATGCTTCTTTCCGCTCTTCGGAAACAGCCGGAACCGTCCGATCCCGGTCCGGCACTGTTCCAGTTGAATGTCCGTGGTCGCATTGACCGGTCCGCCGTCCACGATCCGCTGCCTGTACCAGGGATCTCCCGCCTCTATTCTGTTTTCAATGTGCCAATTCCGCTCATCCAAAGGATTTTGAATTTGCGACTGCGCAAGATACTCCCGTTCCACGCGCCCGCCAGCGAACAACCCATGGTACTGCGCGCGCGACTGCGGCCGGATTGCGAATAAAAGCACACCCGCCGTGTCACGATCGAGCCGGTGAATGGGATCGAGATCCCGCAATCCGGTGATTCTCTGAAGACGAATCAGCAGCGAACGCTCGACGTGTTCGCCGGACGGTGTGACCGGCATGCCATGCGGCTTGTCGGCCACCAGAATCTCGTCGTCGCGATAGATCACCACCGGATCCTCGAGCGGAGCCGGTTCCGACGGGACTTCCTTCCGATAGAAAACCGTGATCCCGTGCCGATAAGGTGAACACTCCTCGAGCGCCTGGCCGTCAGCCAACGTAACCAGCCCGCGCGAAACGCGATCCCGCCAGGTATCGGGGCTGACTTGCGGGAACCGCGCCAGCAGGTACTCGAAAATCGTTTCCGGTGCACTGTCGAATTTCGGAAGGTACACGCGGGACGGGCGGGTTTGCATGCGGCACTATTATCGCATTTTTTAACACGGCGAGGGCGCCGCAGCTTGACCCTGATAACAATGAAGACCTATGCTTCGTGAATATATGTTTTTCAAAGAATGGGAAGTGCTCCTGGTCGACGACGAGCCCGATATCATCCAGGTTTCCCGCCTTGCCATGCGGCGTTTCGAGGTCTACGGCCTGCCGCTCAGGCTGCATTCGGCAAAGAGCAAGTCCGAGGCGATGCAGATCTTCAAGAATTCTCCTTCCCTGCAGCCTGCGATTGCAGTGGCCTTCATCGACGTCGTGATGGAAACCGACACGGCGGGGCTGGATCTGTGCCAGTCCCTGCGCGAAGAACATGGCAACCGCGTGACCCAATTGTTCGTTCGCACCGGACAACCCGGGAGCGCTCCGGAACGAACGGTACTCGACCGCTACGATATCAACGGATACTTCACCAAAGTCGAGGCGACAGAAGACAAGCTCTATTCGCTCGTCAAGAGCGGTGTGCGCCAATATCTCTGGAACACCGCAGCCCTCGGAACCTCTCAGATTCTAAGCAGCGCAATCGCCGCCGGCGATTCGCGGACCGCCCTTATCGAAGCCGCGCGGCAGACGTTCCTTGGCTTTCACTTCATCGGCGAGGCGCCTGCCGAATCGAGAGCGATCCAAACCGGACTCTTTGTCGGCAATGAACTCCTCGGTATGCGTGGACTCGAACAAGGCGAAGCACAAGCCCTGCTGAAACGACTCAACGCGCGGGAGGGCAAGAAGATCGGAGCGGACGGCGACAGCTATGTGCAGGATGGAAACACCCTCATGATCAAGGTCCAGATCGGGCCGCCGGGCGGCCTCACCTTCGTGGCGCATTCAACGTTCGCGCCGCCGGAACCGGTCGTTCTTCTGTACCATCGCGCCTTGAGAGGCATCGCCATGATTCTTCAGCGGGCAAAGTGAAGGCGGATTTAAGAAAAGTCCCATTTCTCCAGCCGTTGACGGACGTTCAGGCGGCGCAACTCGCCGACAGGGGAAGACAGGTTCCGGCGCGCGCCGGCGAGGTGTTGTTCAACAAGGGCGACAGCGGAGATTGCATGTACGCCATCCTTGCAGGGAGTGTGCAGATCTATCTCGACGATCGCGAAGGACACAAGGCCGTGCTCGGTGTTCTCGAAGCCGGCGATTTCTTCGGTGAAATGGCTCTCCTCGACGGCGATTCCCGATCCGCCAGCGCAGCCGCTATCACCGATTGCGAACTGTTCCGCCTCGATCGTGACGCTTTTCTGGATCTTCTCGCCACCTCGCCGGCACTGCGCTCCCAGCTGCTGATCGATCTCGCGCAACGGATTCGCGTAACGGATGAGCGATATCTTCAGGAAGAAATCGCCAGACAAACACTGCGGGCCGATATCGAGCGGGAACGCCACCGGGCGCTGGCACAGATGGTTGCAGGGGTGGCGCATGAAGTGAATACACCGTTGGGCATCATCAATACCGCCGCAAGCATCATGAAGCGGGAGCTCACTTCAGACACTGCCGTAACGCTTGCTGCGGCGCCCAAAGCAAAAGCGCTGTTCGAGGATCTGCTCGAAACTACAGATTTGATGCAAAGAAACATCACCCGCGCGCACGGCCTCATCCAGAGTTTCAAAACTCTTTCGATCAGCGAAGTTGCCGATACCAAAGAAACACTGGCGTTGCCGGAAGTAATCAACGAGATTCTCGCGCTGTTTTCGATTCAGGCACGCCAGGCAGGCCTGGAGGTGGAATTCAAAAACGATTTGCCTCCCGATCAGCAAAGCTGGGTTGGTTTTCGGGGAGTTCTTTCGCGGGTGCTGCTCAATCTGCTTACGAACGTCGAACGATATGCATACCCCGCCGGAACAGGCGGTAACGTTACAGTTGGACTGACGCTTCAGGAAAGGCTCCCGGCGCCATCTTTTGCGCTGACTGTACGCGACTGGGGCGCGGGCATTTCCGCCGAACATCTGCCCCGCATTTTCGAGCCTTTTTTCACGACCGGCCGCGGCAGAGGCGGCGCCGGTCTGGGCCTGGCCATGGTGTACAATCTCGTCACTGCGGCGTTGCACGGAACTATCGAAGCCACGTCCGTACCCGGCGAGGGCACGACCATCACGGTGACCTTCCCGCAGGTCGTTCCCGCCTGAAACATGCAGGAAAAAGGAATAGCCGTGTGGTTTACGGGTTTGTCGGGGTCGGGTAAGACAACCTTGTCCCGCGCGCTCGGAGAACGGATGCGCGAAGCAGGGCTCAAAGTCGAAGTGCTCGACGGCGACGAAGCGCGAAAACGGCTTTCCAAAGAGCTGGGGTTCAGCAAAGAAGACCGGGATATCCATATAAGACGGCTCGGCTATCTTGCAGCGCTGCTCTCCCGGCATGGAATCGTGGTAATCGTTGCCGCAATCAGCCCCTACCGTGAAGCCCGCGAAATGAACCGGCAGGAGATCGGAACCTTTGTAGAGGTCTACTGCAAATGTCCCTTGGATGTGGCGGAATCGCGCGACATCAAAGGCCTGTATAAGAGGGCGCGGGCCGGACAAATCAAGTCATTCACCGGAATCGACGATCCGTATGAAGAACCGCTGAATCCCGATGTCCTCGTCAACACCGATACCGAGACCGTCGCGCAATCTCTGGAAAAAATCTATTCCAGCTTGCGCGAACGCGGCTATCTATAGCCAAGCCGGCCGATTAACTCCGATACGCCTGCCGGCCGATCCCCTGAACCGGAATATTCTGGGCCGCCAGCACTTCATGTTGAAGCGCATACATGCAGGCCGCGGCCTGGTCGATGCGGCGGGTGAATGCAATCGATCCCTGGAGGATCGGCTTCAGCCGCTCACGATCCTGTATCCGCGCCCGCGGGTACTCGTGTTCGACGATCAGGTATGTCTCCGCGGGGTCCAGCGGCAACAGTTCACGCGCCGCAAGCTGATGATCCAGCCAGTCGACCGTGCGATTCTGAAGGTACGCGAGAGGATCATGCCGAGCGGTCCCCGGCAGTTCGTGCTCGCAGAGGACGACTTGTTTTTTCCACGCGTTCACCTGGTCCGCCGGATTCTCCGACGGCTTGCCGCCAGCCCAGTCACCGCGTTCCAATGTCTGCCCGCCATAACCCCAGGCCGAAACTCCCTTCGCATCGACGACCTGGCCCTTTACATGAAACCCGCTGATCAGAAAACCATAGCCCTCGTCCTTTAAATATTGAAAGAGCGACCGCGTATCCTGCCCCATCAAAATGGCGTGCGATGGATCGTAGTGAATCCGAAATTGGTCGCCGACACCGTGTTTCTCGCAAATTCGGTGCAGGGCAATCCACGCGCCCGGGGTATATCCGATGTTGTTGTGGAAATTGTCGGAGATCGTCCACCCGGGCATCGGGCACTGCTCGACGCGGAAGATCAGACCGCGCTCTTTGGCTGCCTTCAGCAGCGGAACGAAGTGTTCCTCGAAATCGATGAGATTCTGATCCATGCTGCGCTGCTGGTTTCTGCCGACGAAACCGCATACGGCACTTGCGCCCAGCAGCGCCGCCGCATCGAATGTCCGTATCATGAAGTCGTGTTTCTTTTTTCGCAGGGCGGGATCGTGATGCAGCATGTTGTCGAAATATGCCAGGTCTGAGAAGCGCACACCGGCCGCTTTGACCGCGGCTTCAATGCGCTTCGCGCGGTTCTTTTCGAAAGGTTTCCGCAGATCGAGCGTATTCGCCACCGGATCGAGCATCGCCTCGGGCGGAACGTCGGCTTCCGACGGGTGTAGCGCCGCCGAAAGCTGGATGCAATCGACTTCCAGTTCACGCGCAAAGTCGAGCCACTCTTCGATCGCACGGTCGGGGTCCTGGTCGCGAACCTCCCGGGGCGTCAGTTCCTGAAGCGCCGCCGTCAGGACGCCAATCTTCATGAATTTCGGTTCGAATTTACGCGTCGCCATGAATCTCCTTTCGCATGAAAATAAGCGAAAACTCTGTTCGCTGCAAATTGGTCTAAACAACCGGGCCTGTCCTGCCGATATCAGTCGCGTGGAACGCGTGGTAGGACCATGAGCAGACATACTCTAAAAATCCCGGAAGTGACCGTGGCTCCTTTGTGTTTCTCTGATTCTGCAAATCTTCTGGATCTGGAGAGGATCGACCACCTCAATCAGATCGGGATCGCGCTATCGCGGGAAACGGATATCACCCGGCTTCTGGAAGCCATTCTCGTCACCGCAAAAGGGATAACGAGTGCCGACGGAGGGACAATTTATCGCGTCCGGGACGACCGAACCCTTCAATTTGAAATCCTGCATACGGATTCGCTCGGCCTGGCGTTCGGCGGTACGACCGGAATCAAGATTCCCTTCAATCCCATTCCTCTCTATGACCAGCAGGGAGAGCCGGTTCTGTCCAACGTCGTGACATACACCTATCACAGCGGCGCCTCGCTGAACATCGCCGATGCGTACACGGAACGCGGCTTCGATTTCTCGGGTACGCGCCTGGTTGACCAGCGGATCGGATACCGCTCGAGATCTTTTCTGACAGTGCCGATGAAAAATCATGAAAATGAAATCATCGGCGTACTGCAACTCCTGAATGCCGTCGACTCTGTAACTGGAAACGTCAGAGAGTTTTCAATCGAGGACCAGAGGCTGGCGGAATCTCTGGCATCCCAGGCGGCAATTGCGCTGACGAACCGTCTGTTGATTCATCATATGGAGAATCTGTTCGAGTCCTTCATCCAGGTGATCAACCGCGTCATCGGCGACAAGTCACCGCATACCGGTGAACATTGCGACCGCGTGCCGGAGCTGACGTTAATGCTTGCGGACGCTGTCAACGCCTGTCGTGTCGGCCCCCTCCGCGAATTCACGATGACGGAAAAGGACCGCTATCAGCTGAAAATTGCCGGTTTGCTGCATGACTGTGGAAAGATCGCAACGCCCGTTCATGTCGTCGAAAAGGCGACCAAGCTTGAAACCATTCACGATCGCATGCACGCTGTCGCCGAGCGGTTTGAAATCCTCAAACGCGACGCGGAAATCGCACGTCTTCGAGATGAACTGCAAGCCTTGCGTCAGGGCGACGTCAGTATCGCTGAACAGGCAAAACTCCGGTGCGAGCGGCAACTCGAGCAGATCAGGAAAGACCGGGAGTTCCTCCGCTGCTGCAATATCGGCGCCGAGAATATGACTGCAGAGGATGCGGACCGGGTACGGCAGATTTCCTCATCGAATTCCTGGTGTGACATGGACGGCAATCAAACCGATTTCCTGACCCCTGACGAGATCGAAAACCTGACGATTCAGAGAGGCACTCTGACGGCAGCCGAGCGCGCCGTGATCAATCGTCACATCGACATCACGGTCCAGATGCTGGAATCCTTACCCTGGCCGCTGCACCTCCGGAACGTTCCCGAATATGCAGGCGGCCATCACGAACGCATGGACGGAAAAGGTTATCCCCGCGGCCTGACACGCGAACAGATGTCGGTTCAAGCAAGGTGCATGGGAATCGCCGATGTCTTCGAAGCGCTGACTGCAGAAGACAGGCCATACAAAAAAGGCAAAACATTGTCGGAGGCCTTGACGATTCTCGGAAAGTTCAAGCTGAACGGCCAGATCGACCCGGATCTGTTCGACGTTTTCGTGTGGCAGGGCGTCTATCGGAAGTACGCGGAACTGTATATGGATCCGGCACTTATCGATACAGTCGAGCTGACAAAGATTCCCGGCTACTCACCTCCGCCGCCGCGCTGAACGAATCCCCGCAAAATTAAGTTGGGCTGGTAATGGGGGCACGGATTCGTCGTCTAAATAGAGAAACGGTTCGTTGAAAATGTGTCAGACCATACTTTTGCCATCCCGGCAATGCACTTAATTAAACGATTCCAAGCCCCTTGGGCAGGATCCGGCAGGTGATCCGCAAAATGGCCAGACAGGGAGATTCTCTTACGGAAGAGGAAATAAAGCGTATCGTCACGCTACTCGCCGACACAGACATGGCGATTTTCGATATTTCGCAGCGGATGGGGCGCAGCCGCAGTGCGATCATTGCTGTCAACCGCAGGTTTCAAGTACGGAAATACGACGGCCAAAGAACCGCTTGGACCATGGAAACCATGCAGGAAGCAGAGGCCCGTGGGAAATACCCTATTTGAGCCCCAGAGGCCGGCCCGCTGAAAGCATCCGGATCGCTTCTTCCAGACGGCGAGTCCTTGTTGCTTCCTGTTTGGCCGAATCGATCCAGAGAACATATCGTTTGCGGTGGGACGGAGCGAGATTTTCAAAGTAGCTTGCCGCCTTTGGATTCTGCCGGAGAGCCGTTTGGATGTATGACGGAACTTTGGACGGAACTACCGGTTTTGCGCCGTACGTCCGTTCTGTGGGAGGACGGTTTATGCCGGGCGGCGCCAGTCTTCCCGCCTCCTTCAGTAGCGTATACCGTTTGCGGTTGATTTCCGACCAGCGGCTGCCGGGTTTCCGTGGTGTAAATTTACGCGCATACCGCTGATCGTCGAGACGCTTGATAAGGCTGTCGATCCAACCGAAACAGAGTGCCTCGTCGAGTGCGTCCAGATAAGCAATCGATGTCTTCCCGCTCTGCGGCTTGTAAAAGACCAGCCACACTTCGGATTCGGTGTCGTGATGGCCCATCAACCATTCGCGCCACTGCGCCGTCGTCGGCCCATCGAGCGTCTCTAAGTTTTTAGAAGGCATGCGCCTCAGCCTAACAGATCCTCGTTCCAGCGCTAAAAACCGATCGCGTATTCGGCGACAACGCGGCTTGAAAGGCAGCTGGAACGTTTGGGATTGCCCAAACAGTCTCCGATTCGTAATACTTGTCCAACTTCGAGGAGGGCAATCGTGAAAAACTATCTGGCAACTATTATCGGAGCGGGTTTGCTGCTCGCTTTCGCGCATCAGGGTGCGAACGGACAAGCCGGCAAACAAGGCGGGCCTAATGCGCAGCAGATCGAACGTGGCAGGTATGTGGTCATGATCGGCGGGTGCAATGATTGTCATACCTCGGGCTATGCGGATGCCGGAGGAAAAGCGCCGGAAAGCGAGAGGCTCAAGGGCGACACACTTGGGTACCGGGGGCCATGGGGCACAAGCTACCCGACCAATCTGCGGCTCTCCATCACCAAACTGACTGAAGACGAATGGGTCAAACGCGGCAAGAGTCTCATGACGCGCCCGCCCATGCCCTGGTTTAACGTGCAGGCAATGTCGGATGCGGATCTGCGCGCCCTGTATCAATATGTGAAATCCCTCGGCCCTTCGGGAACGCCTTCACCCGCATTCGTACCGCCGGACAAACAGCCGAAGCCGCCCTTTGTTCTATGGCCCGGCGTAAAATAAGGCGACACCGGCGGCGGACGTTATTTGAATCAAGCGTGCGTGGAAATGACCTTGAAGAATTCGCCGCACGCAACGGGCACGGATGAGGCGGCCCTCTGGGCGGCATCAACCAGCGAAAGCAGCTTTTCCTTCTTGAGGATCAGGTCGTAAGCGTGCCGGACGACATGACGAAAGGACCGTAACTCCTGCAAGTCGGAGATCAATTCGCCGGAAAAGAGCGGCGGTCTTACGCCTGGGATCTCGATGCTCAGACGCCGAACGAGTTCCATATGCCAGCCATGTTCGTCATCTATATTGTTTTCGAAGGCCTTGGCAATCCGCAATGCCAACTGTTCAACGACATTATAAAATCGCGAAATCTGAAACGCGGATGCTTCGAGTTCTGGATCAGAGCCGCTGCCGAAGCGCTCCCGGGCAAGGGAGGCGGCATTACGCAGCACGCGGCAGTCTTCAGCGACTTCGGCTTTCAGGACGGCTACGGTCAGGTCGTCCATGCTTCCCCTTCGCGCTCAATCTTCTCGCGAAAACGGCATTCGGCCAATACCACGACATCTACAGAGTGATGGATGAACTCTTCGAGCTTGGCCTGAAGCAGATATCGAGACTGTTTCGGTTCCTCGACAAAGGCGATATCAATGTCGGAACGCTCATGGAAGCCGTACGGGCGGATCACGGACCCGAACAACAGAACCTTTTGCCCGGGAACAAGCTCATGTAAGGCATCTTTCAGCTTGTTCCGCGCCTGCCGGCGGAGTTGTTCCCGCCGCTCCCGTCTTTGCGCTTCCTTTCTCTTCAGAAGATCCCACATTGGTCCCAGTATAGCGAACCTTGGCATTTGCGCGGTGACGTGCGCAGAAATCCGGGACGAGGCTGGACTCCAGAACAACATCAACTTCGCGTGACAAAAAAAGAGGGAGGAGATTGTCCGGCGTCTTCCGCATGAATCATCCGTTCAATCGTGAGAGCTGGCGAAAGCAAGTTCGCTTAAAGCCGCATCGGCATGGGCCGGAGTTCCCGCTTGAAAGGATCGAGGACGAAGCCGAATGCTTCAAGGGTCGTGATGCCCATTAGCGCAGCGTCGCCTTCCTCGCCGAAGATGATTCGGGCGTGCGCAACCTCGCCGAGATACTCGAATCCGGCGTTTCCCATCTTTCGCTCGATGGCATCGCCGTTGGCAAGAAAGAACCGCTTTGTCGTATCGGGTTGAATCCCGAGTTCCTCAAGAACCGTCGCCGGAACCAGTGAATAATTTGCGCCGGAGTCCACAGTGAATTGCAGCTCGGCAATGCGTGAACGATCGGCAGGATTGAAAACTCGCGCGTCGATTGTTGTGATGCCCATGAACATTCCTCTCCGTTGGGCCGGAGGTGAGCCCACTATACCACGCGGCCTCATGCAGCATTAGCCCTCGTCGTCACGCAGCAAATGCCTTCAGTACGTTGTCTTGGCACGAATAACCGAATTACCACCGAGCGGCGCCACGCAACAAAGTTCCAAACTCGAAGGAAGGCTAAGACTGAAAGTGCATCATGAGACGCGCACTGTGCAGCACTATGTGCTGGTCGTTGCCAGAAAGGACGCAGCGTTGGGCCTGTTAGCTTTCCAGGAATGCTGGAGAAAACAATAAGTGCCCTGGTGGGGTAGTGTCCTAATTCCCAAATTAGGACACTACCCCTGGTGGGGACACTTTGGGAGTTTCAATCACTTACCGTAAGCGCCTGACCCAGCAGAGCGTCTGCAATTGATATAGAGTCTTTCATCGCTTGCGGCTCTTCACGTTCATTATCTTTTTAGTACCGTGGTTGAAACACTCCGGGGCGAGGCTGGACTCCAGAACAACATCAACTTCGCGTGACAAAAAAAAGCCGCAGATGATGCGGATCCTCATCATCTGCAGCTTTTTTCAGACTAGATCACCATACGCTGGACCGGCGAGCTCCAGTCGGTGAAACCCGGCTTGCCGAAGGCACGGACGTGGAACATATACGTCGTGCCCGGGGTCAGGTTTTCGACCGCTACCGGCTCTCGCGCGGAAGCGACCGTGATCTTCGTCCACACCGGCGCTGTCCCGTTCGTGCTTACCGGCGCGTACTCGACTTCATAGATACGCGCATTCGGCACAAACGAGATCGTCGCCAGCAGCTCGCCCCCCTTGCCCTGATTGAGGTTTTCAATCACGGCTTGGATCAGCGACGCATGCGGAACGCGGTTCGTCGATCGGATCTCGAACCCGCTGGATGTAAACGTAACGGGATCGTCATTCGAAGCGGCTTCCACGTAATGGCCCAGTTGCTCGGCCATTTTCACCAGCACTTCGCGCTGTTTGTTCTTGATCGCTTTCGCCTGTTTGGAACCATCAAGCGTAGCGACCACATCAGCCGCGAAGGTGGTGATGGCCGCAAGGAACGCGGCCAGATCCACCGGCGAGTTCGGAAACGCCGTATTGCCGAGCATCTTGTCGTGTATCGACGTCAGACGCGATACAAAACTGTCGTCCGGCAAACGCAGAAAATCGAACAACGCCTTCAACTTCTTCATTATTGTTGCCATAGCTCTTCACCTCCTTTCCTGGCGAATTTATTTGCGATTGCACCAGTCATCAGAAATCTAGACCGATACAATTTCAAATGTCTTACTGAGGCGCTTATTTCCCCCTCATTAGGTACAACGGTTCGGACCCCCCTGTTTGTCACAGCACCTCAAAATATTTCTTCCTGCTTCAATTTCCGCCCTCACTCGTATAACTCCGGAAACCATCGGAACCTGACACGCTACCGAAAAACTTTTTGGATTTTCTCGTGTTGATGGACGGCAACATAGCCACTCCTGAAAAATTGACAATCAAATTACCCATCAAGCCGGTGAACCGCCGTGCCACGCATGACAAATGTCGGCATCGGACATCGCTCGCTGTTCTCTAGCGATTCGATCTTCGGGAACTTTCATTTTCTGGCGCCTGGGTTGTGATTTGGAACCCGGTTTCGGGCGCCATACTTATATACAACGATGGGACCCTCAAAAAGCTCTCATCGATACTGCACGATCTCCGGGCAGGAAGTCGAAATGGGAGGGGGCGCACACCTGAATTCCGGATTTCAGCGATTAGGAATTCATTTTGTTTCGCGATGTCTCGCGACTATTCTGATTATCGCCCTGCCTTCTGACGGAGACGCCCACCGCCAGAGAAGCCAATTCACAATACAAATGCCACATCGCAAAAGAGTTGTCGTATCCGGCATTCCCGTGCATATCATGCAACGCGGAGTCCGGCGATCGAACATTTTTCGGGATAAGGAAGACCGGTGCATCTATTTACGGCTGTTCGCGGAAGCCTCGCGCCGCTTTGACCTGCGTATTTACGCCTACTGTCTGATGACAAACCATACGCACTTTGTTGCCGTACCGAACCGGCTGGATTCGATCTGGCGAACATTTCATCGGGTCCACTCGATCTATGGATCCATCTTCAATGCGAAATACGGGTTGTACGGGCGCCTCTGGGAGGAAAGGCCACGTTCAACTCCAACAGATGAGACTCACTTCCTGGCGGCAGTCCGATACGTGGAACTGAATCCGGTGCGAGCCGGCATGATTCAGCGTGCGGAAGAATACCCTTGGTCCAGCGCCCGCTTCCACTGCGGTCTCGTTGCCACCGACCTGCTGCTCGACGCTACCTGGCCGGATGCTGGAACTTTTGGACGTTGGTCGGAATGGCTCACCGGTGATTGTGATCCTGCAATGGAAGATCTTCTGCGCCAACATACCTTATCAGGGCAACCATGTGGCGACCCCGCGTTCATCAGACAATTGGAGGAACGGACCGGTCAGACGATTCGGCCCCGAAAGCCGGGGCGGAGGCCACGGAATCTCGCGCCATTTTGAATTCGGGAATTCAGGTGTGCGCCCCCTAGCCACCAGTTTAGGGTAACGGTAAGATCAAGTAAATCAAAGCTAAACTGAACCACCGAGAAGGGTGCGGTGTCATTTGTAGGTATCGAGATATCTTCTCGCCAGGAGGATACATGCGAGCACTCTGGAAGTCGTCGGTTGTCGCATTCAATTCGCCATCTGGTACCTATCAAGACGTTTGGACTACCACCGCTTGGTTCAAACGCCTGGCCTATGCCACTTGGATGTTGGTTATCGTCGTGTCAACACGTCAGATCGGCACTGCCGCTGAAACACGCAGCCTGATCGAACCACAGTCTGCATCTGCGCCGATTCGGACAAACTTTGAAGCAGTAGATGTCCACGTCAGTTCGCCTGAGGAAACGCGTCGAGTTTTGCACGCGGACGCAGCTGCGTTTAGTGCCGGTCGGTACGAAATCCGCAATGCGACCATGTTGGATCTGATCACGACGGCATATAGCGTAGAGGAGGCGGCTGTCTTCGGCGGACCGAGTTGGCTGGCTTTGGATCGCTTTGACGTGATCGCTAACCCCCCCGCAAAGACCACGATCGCAGCAGCCAATGTAATGCTTCAGTCCGTACTTGCAGATCGGTTCAAACTCGCTGTTCGCAAGGACACGAAACCTTTGCCAGCCTGGGTGCTGTCAGCAGGAGCGGGTAAACCTAAGTTGAAGCCCGCCGATAACGCAGCCGAATCCGCTTGCCGGGTCGTGGACGGTAACCAGCGTCTGACATGTACCAACGTGACTATGGATGCATTCGCCACGTGGCTACGTTCGGGACGAGTGACAACACTGCCGGTCGTGAATTCTACGATGATTGAGGGCTCTTGGGATTTCGACCTGCACTATACCGTGGCAGGAGGCATGTTCGGTGTCTCGGAAAACAATCCGATTATTGACGCGCTCGAAAAAGAAGGCGGCCTGAAGCTTGAGGTTCAGACTGTTCCTCAGGCGGTACTCATTGTTGAGGGGGTCAACAGAAACCCGACGGCCAATGCCCCTGACTTAGAGAAAAGTCTGTCCCAGGTGCCTAAGGAGTTCGAGGCGGCATCAATCAAGCCATGCAAGGCATTTGAACCTGGCCAACCGGCTCGTGGGCAGGTGAATATGGGATGCTCGCCACTGAGCAATTTTGTGACGCTCGCATGGAACCTATTCACCCAGGTTCAGCTGGCGCCGAACATGTTCATAAAGTTGGGGGACGCCGATATTGCAGGTGCACCGAAGTGGATGAATTCGAGATTCTTCAATATTGTCGCGAAAGCTCCGCCTGGGGTTGACTTCCTGACTCCAAACGGCGCCGAAGCGTCCGCCGATTTTCGCGCAATGCTGCGCAACCTCCTGGTGGATCGTTTCAAGATGGTTACACACTACGAAGACCGACTTGTGGATGTGTATACATTGGCGGCGGCGAAGCCCAAGCTGAAAAAAGCCGACCCGTCGAGTCGAACAGGCTGTAGATCGAACGGCATAACTCCTGGAGTTCCCACGGTTGTTAAATGCCAGAACGTAACCATGGCCCAGTTTGCGGAGGAGCTCAATCACCAACAGCCCATCGTGGCGAGTCGCCGCCGCGTCGTGGATTCCACTTCCATTGAGGGAAGCTGGGACCTCACACTCTCTTATCGCATTATGCCGCCCAGGAATGCTGCTCCCGGAGAAGCAGCAGATCCAGCGGGAGGTGTGTCCCTCTTTGACGCCATTGAACAGCAGTTGGGGCTGAAACTGGAAGGAGCCAAGCGAAGCATGCCCGTTTTTGTGATCGACAAGATTGAGGAGACGCCGACCGAAAATTGAGCGTGGACCGACCCAGACCCTCGGGAATTCAGGTGTGCGCCCCCTCCTTTCATTTCCTGGCCACCAAATGGATTTTCGCGGCGCGAACATCCGTTTCATCTCCACCAAATGGATTTTCGCGGCACGAACATCCGTTTCGTCGCCACCAAACGGATTTTCACGGCGCGAACATCCGTTTCATCTCCACCAAACGGATTTTCACGGCACGAACATCCGTTTCATCTCCGCCAAACGGATTTTCGCGGCGCGAACATCCGTTTCGTCGCCACCAAACGGATTTTCATGGCGCGAACATCCGTTTCGTCGCCACCAAACGGATTTTCACGGCGCGAACATCCGTTTCGTCGCCACCAAACGGATTTTCGCGGCGCGAACATCCGTTTCATCTCCACCAAACGGATTTTCACAGCGCGGACATCCGTTTGGCGCTGACCTCCGGCGCTACTCCATTGATATGAAGGATTTTACGATCTTCGGCGGGTGATGTATTTCTGATTTCTGCGACATTATTATATGCATTCGTTAGATAAACTGTGTAAGGTCCACCTATGAATCTCCTATTTTGGATTGCCGCCTTGCTGATCATGCAGCAGAGCCCTGCGTCGCAGGCGCCTCCCAAGACGGTGACGCCGCAATCGTATCCGCGTGAAGCCGTGCTGACCGGCCAGGCACGGTTTGTGGAGGGATGTTCGTTCTGTCACGGCCAGGACGCGGCTGGAAGCGATACCGGCCCGGATCTGACGCGCTCCATTCTCGTTGCCCAGGATCTGAAGGGCGACAAAATCATCCCGGTCGTCCGCCAGGGTCGCGTGGATAAGGGCATGCCGGCATTCGATTTGTCCGACGCGGATCTGAATGCGATCGTCGCCTATATTCATGACCAGAAAACCAAGGCGGAATCCGAGGGTGGAGGACGCCGTTCCGTCGATGTCACCGATATCGCAACAGGAAATGCCGAAGCAGGTGCGCGCTATTTCAACGGCGCAGGAAAGTGTTCAACCTGCCATTCGCCCACCGGCGATCTTGCCGGCATCGGAGCCCGGTACCGCGGACTTCCGTTGCTCCAGCGCATGCTTTATCCCCAAGGTTCAAGGCCCGCTCCGGCTCCGGCAAAGGTGACGGTGACGCTCGCTTCGGGGGAAGTCGTCACAGGCACACTGGCTTCCCGCGATGAATTTACGCTTTCAATAAAGGATGCATCGGGAGCCGCGCGTTCGTGGCCCGTGGGTGACGTGAAATTCAGCATCGATGATCCGCTGGCCGCCCATTTCGATCAACTCGGCAAATATTCCGACGAGGACATGCACAACGTTTATGCGTATCTTCAAACTCTGCGCTAGCGCCGTTGCGCTTTCGTGCCTTTGTATCGGCTTGCTCGCACAGGGGCCGCCAACTGACAGCTGGCCGACCTACCACGGAGACTACACGGGCAGGCGCCATAGCGCGCTGAGCGGAATCACTCCGGAAAATGTCGGCGGACTCACAAAGGTGTGGACGTTTCAGACCGGCCAGAATCAGCAGATTAAGGCAACGCCGATACTGGTCCATGGCGTGATCTACATCAGCCTACCGGACAACCTGTGGGCCGTCGACGCGCACAACGGGAAACAGCTCTGGCACTACACGGCGCCCGAGAATAACGCGTTCCATATCGGCCACCGCGGCGTGGCTATATATAAGGACACCGTCTACCTTACAACTCCGGATGCGCACCTGATTGCTCTGAACACCGCCGACGGCAAAGTCCGCTGGAATGTCGTCATTGCGGATTCAAAGCGGGGTTACTGGTCGACGAATGCGCCGTTGATCGTCGGGAATCATGTGATGGTCGGGGTGTCCGGCGACTTCGACAATGTCCCCGGCCAGCTGAAATCCATCGACGCGGATACCGGCAAGACGCAGTGGATTTTCTACAGCACGCCGCCCCCGGGTCTGTCCGATCCTCCAAGCGGTGGAGCGACCGGCGGACAGATGTGGATGACGGGAACATACGATCCCGAATTGAACCTCGTATTTGTCGGCACGGGAAACCCGACACCTGTCCTGAACGGAACTGTCCGGCCGGGCGATAATCCGTGGACCTGCAGCATCGTCGCGATCCATCCGGATACCGGCAAGCTCGCGTGGGGATTTCAGGCTTCGCCCCACGATACGCATGACTGGGATGCCGCCGAAGTCCCCGTGCTCGTCGACGGCGATTTCAATGGCGCGCCTCGAAAAATGCTGATGCAGGCCTCCCGCAATGGCTATTTCTTCGTTCTCGATCGGACCACTGGGAAAAACCTGGTCACAGCCCCATTCGCGGCGGTGAACTGGGCGAAAGGCATCGACAAAGACGGACGACCGATTCCCGATCCGGAGAAGGAACCCGCCCGCGACGGCCGACTGGTGGCTCCGAATGAGAACGGCGCGACAAACTATCGTTCGCCGAGCTTCGATCCACAGAGCGGCCTGTTCCTGGTGAGCGCTCAAGACAGCTATGGCATCTATTTCTTCAAGCCGGAGCACGGCGAATACGGCTGGGCCGGAGCGGACTACAACCTGGCGGGAAAGGCATTTCTGCGGGCCATCGACTATCAAACTGGCAAGATACAGTGGAGCCATCCGCTCGGCGACGGTCCCGCCGCGGCTGGTGTTTTGACGACGGATACAGGGATCGCCTTCACGGGCGATGTGCCGGGAAACGCGATCGCGGTTCGAACCTCTGACGGCACGACGCTCTGGCACGCCTCGATTGGTAGAATGGGAAACGCCCCGATAACCTATATGCTCGACGGCAAGCAGATTATGCTCTTTGGAGGCGGCAGTTCGCTGCACGCCTTTGCCCTCCCCTAGAGGAGAAGCCATGAGAAAAGCCCTGAAGATTATCCTGATGCTGCTGGTCGGCGCCGCCGTGTTCGCCGCGATCCTCTTGCGCTCCGCCACTCCGATTCGCGTCATGATTCTTGACGGTGAGAGCGGCGGGCCCTATCACCAGTGGCAGATCGTCACGCCGGTGCTGAAGAAGGAGCTCGAGGAGACGGGGCTCTTTCAGGTCGACGTCGACACGGCCCCGCCCGCCGGCGGGAATTTCGCCGCCTTCCATCCGGACTTTGAAAAGTACCAGGTCATCGTATGGAATTACGATGTGCCGGATGATCGATGGCCCGTGGACCTCAAAGCATCCTTCGAGAAATACGTGGCGGCGGGCGGTGGATTCGTCAGCGTTCACGCCGCCGACAATGCGTTTCCAGGTTGGACGGCATTCAATGAAATGATCGGCGTGGGCGGATGGCGCAATCGCGCGGATAAGGCGGGACCGTTTTGGTATTTCAAAGACGGCAAGCTGGTTTCCGATCCGGGTTCCGGGCCGGCGGGAAGTCACGGACGGCGCACGCCGTTTCAGATGACGGTCCGCACCAATCATCCGATCACGACCGGACTTCCGAAAGCCTGGATGCATCAGGGTGACGAGTTGTACGCCAGGCTGCGTGGCCCCGGCAAAAACATGACGGTTCTCGCAACCGCATATTCCGATCCCGCCAATTCAGGCACAGGCCATGACGAGCCGATGCTGATGGTGCTGAATTACGGAAAGGGCCGCGTCTTCCACACGACCCTCGGGCATGATGTCAACGCGCTGAGTTCGGTGGATTTCGTTGTCACGTTTCAGCGGGGGACGGAATGGGCCGCTACCGGGAGCGTTACGCTGAAAGTGCCGGCCGATTTTCCAACAGCGAATGTCGTCAGTTACCGCGCGGATATTGCAGCGATGGATCCGCGGTACAAGAATGGACTGGATCCGCTGGATGCAAGATAGAGGATTTGCGAGGGAAGTCGAATCGAGCGACATTCCCCGCCTTTCAAAGGCGGGGTGGCTGCGCCATTCATAAAATGTCTCCGTTCCTTAGCGGCGCAGACGGGGCGGTTAGCAATTTCCAACAAGATAAGGTGCGCTTCGCGGTTCGTAACGAACCACCCCGTCCTCGCGTTCTAACTGTTTGATCGCTCGGCCACCCATCCTTGAAAACGGAGGGGAATGTCGCTTTCAATTAAACTTAAACCTACACCTTCACCCAGCGGCTTTCTTTCGAGCTCTCGATAATCGCTTCCACGATCCGGTTGATCCGCGCTGCTTCTTCGAAACTCGCGAACAGCTGCGGCTGGCCGGACTCCGGGCGCTTTCCTGCGGCGATGAATCCGTAAATATCCCGCATCAGGTTACAGAACGCATCCGCCCAGGCTTCCTGATGCCCGCCGGGAAGGCGCGCATATCCCCGCACTTCCTCGTCGATCAGCGACGGATCCTTCTGAAGCACTTCATTGGCTTTGTCCCGCCGGCCGATCCACAGCTCATTTTGATGTTCCTGGCGCCAGAGCATCGAGGACTTCAAGCCGCAGACCTCCAGCACGAGGTCATTCTTGTGACCGGCGCAGACCTGGCCTGCGGTAAAGCACCCTTTGGCGCCATTATCGAAGCGGACGAGTACCGATGCCAGATCCTCTACAGCGACATCCACCGTTTCCAGGTCCGCTGCACCGGCAGCAGTCTGAAAGGCCTCGCGCGAAACGCGCGGCTTCTTACGCTTAGGCATGACGGTCGTGATATCGCCAAGGACATGCGTAATACGAAGCCCCGTCATATGCTGTGCCAGATCGCACCAGTGCGAGCCGATGTCGCCTAATGCCGACGAGCCGCCGCCTTTATCCGGATCGAGCCGCCAGGAATAATCCGTGTCCTTGATCAGCCAGTCCTGCAGATAGTATCCGTGCAGAAAGGTGGGCCGCCCGATTTCGCCTTTGGCGATCGCATGCCGCGCCTGCTGGACGAGCGGATTGCCGCGATAGTTGAAGGTGACAGCGGTCACGACGTTCGCGCGCTTCGCCTGCTCCGCGAGTTGCGCGGCTTCGGCTGCTGTAGACGCAAGCGGCTTGTCGGAAACCACGTGCTTTCCTTTTGCAAGAGCCGCCGAGATCACTGGATAGTGCAGATGATTCGGTGTCGCCACATGCACGACCTGCACAGCCGGATCGGCAATCAGCGCGTGATAGTCGCCGTATGCTTTACCGGCTCCGATCTGTTCGGCTTTCCGGCGCGCCGATTCTTCGTTGCTTGCCGCAACCGCCACGATATCCACAAATCCAAGACGCCTCAGGGCATCGACATGGTGCGGGCCAACGAACCCTGCGCCAACGATTCCCATACCTACTCTTTGCTGCATACGGTCTCTCAGTTCTTCTTTTCGAACACGACCTGACCGCCCTTGATTGTGGTGACGACATGCAGCAACGCGTCGCTATCGCGCAGCGGATCGCCGTCGACAATCACGATGTCGGCGGCCTTGCCGGGTTCGAGGGTACCGATTTCGGCGCTGTGGAGCGTCGAGTTTGCGGCGTTCTTCGTGATGATCTTGACGATATCCTGCGGCGAAAACACAACCCGGAGAGCGCGAAGCTCGTCGGCGAGGGTTTCTTTCGGCGGCCATTGCGTGTCTGTGCCGTAGCCGTAGCTGACGATCCCCGCTTCCCAGAGCAGCCGCGCGTTGACCGGGCCCTGTCCCGCACTCGAAAGCGTGTCCCACGGAAACGGTTCGCGGTCCCGGAACAGCGCCGTGCCTTTCGCGTCGAAGTGCGGCACGAACACGGCGAGCGTCGAGGTCATCGGGATCTTCGCCTCGACGATCTTCCGGACTGCAGCAGGGTCGTCACCGAGGTTGCCGATGTGCGGCGTGTGCACCAGCACATCGGGCCGGGCTTCGATAGCGGCGAGCGTGTCACGCACGCTCACGGCGTGAACGATCGTCGGCATGTTGCGCTTCTTGCCTTCGGAGACGATCAATTTCAGCGTGTCGACTTCAGGGCCGTTCTGAGTAATGTTGAGCACGACCTTCAGATAGTCGTAGCCGGCCTGCTTCGCGCTATCGACGGCCTTGATCGTCGCGTCGTGCGGAATTGCGGGAGCGGCCGGCGGTAACGGGCCGCGGGCGGGATCGGTGCGGGCGGGATCGCCTTTGGGTGGCGGACCGGTCGGGCCGGCGACGGGCAGGAACGCGCCGACATAGAGCCGCGGGCCTTTCATCTGGCCCGCTTCAATCCTTTTGCGCGCCTCGACCGCCTGCGGCGGATCGATCGCGCACAACACGGTCGTGAATCCCGCGTCGAGAAACTCCTGGAATTGCGCCGCCGCCCGCTGTGCCAGCCATTGTGCGGGATCGCCCGTGACGATGTGCCGGTGCGCATCGATAAAACCCGGCATCACAGTCTTGCCGCCCGCGTTGATCGTGCGGCCGGCATTGGCCGGCACCATGGCTGAGACCGATACGATCTTGCCGTCGCGCACAACGATCGCGCCGCGATCGATCACCCGGCCGGTGCCATCGAGAATCCGCGCATTCGTGATCGTCAGATTTTGCGCATTTGCGCTGTACGCAGTGGCGAGCACCATCGCCGCGGCGATCCATCCCAGGTAAGCTCTTGATTTCATTTGCCCCCCAAAAGGCAATTAGTATACGACCGGCCGCCGCGGATTGAGCTTCCTACATCTGCTCCACTTCGACTTTCAGGCCTTCGACTTTGGTTACGCGGACGCGGGAGCCGGCAGGGATCGGCCGGCCGGAGGAGGCGTTCCAGTATTCGCCGTGAAGGAACACTTTGCCCTCGTTGTAAATGTCTGTTTTGGCAACCCCGGATTCGCCGAGCATGCCTTCTTCGCCGGTGACAGACTTCCTTTTCGCGGACAGATAAACCAGCCGCACGAGAAATACCGTGATGAGTGCGATCGGTAAGGTCACGGCAAGGGCCGTCGAAAAACGGACGCGGAGTTGAGGAATCGGACCCTCCACCAGCATGACACCGCCCGCGATCATCGCGACGATGCCGCCGAGTGCCAGAATTCCATGGCTGGTGACGGTCGCTTCCATGACGAACAGGACAATAGCGAGCAGGATCAGCGCCGCGCCCGCCCAGTTCACGGGAAGCATGTTGAACGCGAACAGCGCGAGGATCAGGCTGATCGAGCCGAACACTCCCGGCAGAATGAATCCGGGATGCGTGACTTCAAGATAAATACCGAGCAGGCCCGCTAGAGCGAGAATCAGGGCCAGGTTGGGATCCAGCACGCGCGATAGAATTCTCTGGCGCGCGGTCATTTCGAAATTTTCGACCGTCGCGCCTTTCAGGTGCAGCGTCACGGTGCGGTCGTCGATCCGGCGGATCTCTTTGCCGTCGTAGCGATCGATGATCCCCGGCACGTCCGAGATAACGGCGTCGATGAGGTTGTCTTTCAGCGCTTCTTCCGCCGTGAACGACTGGCTTTCGGTCACGGCCAGTTCCGCCATTTGCGCATTGCGCCCGCGCTTCGTGGTGTAGCTGCGGATGTAGGCGGTGGCATCGCTGACGATCTTCTTATCCATCGTGCTTTCGATGTTCTGCCCCGTCGAGGACACCGGATGGGCCGCGCCCGTATTCGTACCGGGCGCCATCACGGCAACGTCGCCGGCCAGCAGAATGAAAAATCCGGCGGATGCCGCGCGAGTGCCGTTGGGCCCGACCCAGGTGATTACCGGCACAGGTGACGAGAGGATCATCTCGACGATGTCGCGCATCGAATCCATGAGGCCGCCCGGTGTGTTCAGCCGAAGGATGACGGCGCTGGCGCCGATGGTCTTCGCGTGATTGATGCCGTCCCGAATGTAGTCCGCGCTGACGGGATGGACGACGTCGTCGAGATTGATCTGGACGATGGTACGGGACGGAGGCGTCTCGCTGCCTTCAGCGGGGGAAATCAGCCACAAAAGGCACAAAAGGAACACAAAGAAAACTACAGGTCCTTTTTGTGCCTTTTGTGGCAGATTTCCCCTCATTTCAAATTTCGCTGCCGGTCCACCTCTTCGAGGAGCGAACGCGCCTCCGGGGAATCAGGATAGACCCGCATTACGTCGTGAAGTTCGCGCAGCGCGTCACCGAACAGATGTGAATCGAGGTCGCTCTGGACCACCTCCAGCCATGCGCTCAAACCAAGCCCCTTCCCGCGCAGGGCGAGGCGCCGGTCGTTCCACTGGTCTGCATGGCTGCGGAATGTCGTCGCGGTCGAAAACCGCTCCAGCTTGGGCAATGGCTGGGTCAGCCAGCGTTCGACGCGCTGCGACAGCCGGCTCGCCTGCGTCACCAGTTTCTGAGACTCTTCCATCCGGCCCATCTTTTCGTAGGTGCGCCCGAGCAGAAAAAGCGCTTCGCTGTCGCGGCCGCGCAGCTTCAGCGAATCGCTGAGATTCTTTTCCGTCGCTTCGAAGTCGCCTTTCAGAAAGCTCGCGTAGCCCATATCGAAAAACGAATCGCTATTGAGAGGATCAAGCGCAGCGGCGCGCTTCCAGGTGGACATAGCCCCGGCCGAATCGCCTTTCTGCGAGAAAGCCGCGCCCAGATTCAGCAACACATCGTATCCCTGCGGCAGCTGCTGGAATGCTGCAATTGCATGTGGATAATCGGCGAGATAGAAGTAATTCAAGCCGATCAAGAACTGAACCTGAAGCCGGTCGGGAGTGTTGTCTGGCAGCTTCTGCAGCCATTGATTCGACATCCGGAACTCCCGCTGCAGGTGATACGCGCGGCCGAGCTGGAAGAGCGCGGCCGCATACTGAGGATAGAGTCGAACGGCGGTCTGGAGCAGCTCGATGCGCTTCTGTAAGTCCTGATTCAGAATTCCGCGAACGTAATTCTCGAATGCGCTGCGGGGCGTCGGGGGACGCGCCGTGTAGTCGGTTTCGGGAGATGCGGTTCCGGGCACGATCTTCTTCAAGAGTTGCAGCGACAGGGTCATCGTCAGGGGAATCACATCTTCCAGCCTGCCGTCGACGTGCATGACAGAGGCCGAGCCCTGTTCCATATCAACGAGACGCGCCTCGATATGAAATTTCTCCGCTGTGCCGGAAAAGGTGCCCGTAATCGTCTCATCGGCGCCCGCGTCCCAACCGACTTTCAGAGCCGTTGCGCGGCTGAGGCCCGCCGTTTCCGGAATGCCAAGCTTGTCGTACATCGCGATGCGTTCTTCACGCGAAAAAATGTAGACGCCGGGCTCGGGCTGGAGACGCTGATTGATGAGTTCGGAGATGCCTTCGCCGATCCAGTCCAGCGTGCGATCATTCGACTGGTTTTCGAAAGGGTAAACCAGGACTGTGCTGGAGTCCGCGCGCGCTATGCCCGTGGCGCCGAGCACCAGAGCCATATATATGAGGATGCGCCTCAGCACACACCGATTATACTGGACTTGCCGTCGATCCCATGCGCATTGCCATTGACATCCGTAAAATCAACGAGTTCGGGGTGGGTACGTACATCTGGAATCTGGTGCGGAATCTGGCCGCAATCGACAGCGGAACCGACTACCTTTTGATCGGATCCCACAGAAACTTTCACGAGCTGGGACCCTTGCCGGAAAACTTCCGGCAACTTTACCAGCCGGAAGGCCAGCGGGCCTGGCGCAACCATGTCACCATTCCATTTGCCTTGCGGCGTGAGGACGTCGACGTCTTTCATGTACCGCATCACGAGGCGCCGCTTTTCAACTGGCCCAGACTGGTCGTGACGGTGCACGACTGCGTTCACCTGCTGTTTCCGCAGGAAGACTCCTCGCGATTTCAGACTTACCGGAGTTACCTGAGGACCAAGAAGGTTGTTGAGGGAGCCCGGCACGTCTTCGCGGTATCCCGCTCGACGAAGCAGGACCTGCTGAACATCTATAACCTGCCGGAATCGAAGATTTCGGTTGTGCACAACGCGCTCGACGAGCGCTTCGCGTTCCATCACACTCCGGAAGAACGGAAGCATGTGCTCGAGAGGTATCAGCTGAAGGACCCGTTTATTCTCTATTCCGGAAAGATCCGGCCGCACAAGAACCTTCACCGTCTGATCGAGGCGTTCGCTGTTCTGAAGAGCGAACTGGCGGACGACAGCCGGTATCGCAATCTGAAGTTGATCATCATCGGCGACGAGCTCAGCAAACACCAATATCTGCGGCTGACTGTCGTTCGCAGCGGGGCCCAGCATGATGTGCGGTTTTTCGGATTCGTTCCCTATCCGATTCTGCGGGTGTTCTACCAATGCGCTTCGCTGTTCGCGTTCCCGTCGCTATACGAAGGCTTCGGGCTGCCGCCGTTGGAAGCGATGGCGAATCGTACCCCGGTGATCGCCTCCAACACTTCGTCGCTGCCTGAAGTGCTGGACGACGCCGCCATCCTCATCAACCCTGAAAATGTTTTCGACATCGCCCGGGGAATGAAACTCATTCTGCTCGACGACGTTCTCCGCCAGAAGCTGATTCAAAAAGGCATCGACCAGGTCGCGAAATTCTCGTGGAAGCTGGCTGCGCGGAAGGTCGTTGAAACGTATCACTCGGCGGCTGAGGGACGGAGGACGGCCGCGGCCGCTATTTAAGGGGCGTTCCCGCTTCCGCTTCCTCGAACTTGAAGTTGGAAACGTCCGCGATACGCGTGCCGGGAGTATCGATACGAGTCGTCGAAGTGCCGCGGGTGATGATCAACATCTGACCGACGATGCTGAGCGACTGCGGGCCCGGACGAATGTCCAGCGTAATGGTTTTTCGCGACAGCGGTGTCACGTATCGGTCGATCTCGGCGGTACTCGTCTTGTCGATCGCCTCGTCGAATTTCTGGCCCGGCATGATGGTGTCCACGATTGTAAATACACCTGTGCTGGTGGAGCCGCCGCTCAGCACTTCGACAACGGTCGTTACCTCCGCGGGCAATCCGAAATCATTGGTCATTGCCACCCGGTGATGGAGATCGAACGAAAACTTTCCACCCTTCTTCGTATAAGGCAGCTTGATCACCACGCCCGCAGTGGACTGGCGTGTGATGACAACGTCGTAGTAGGGACGGCCCGTGGTCACGCCGTGCCCCATCAGAAGGCTTTCCTTGGCCCGAATGTCGAATGGAATGTCCTTGGCCTGCTGCGCGAACGGAGTCCACGCAAGCAGCAGCGACATGAGAAACAGGATCATAGAGACCTAAACTATAACATGAAGTTCGATCTGACGGATTGCGCCACCGGTAATGCGGAAAGCCATTGCCTGAGGGTGTTCCGGATCGGCCAGCGAGACAACCACCTGGGCGGCCTCGGGATAATACGCCTGCTCGACGTCCTTGTCCGACAGACCGGCCGGACCGTGCGGGTGAGAATGATAGATGGCCAGGAGCTGCTCGCCCGAATTCCGCAGTTCGCGAAGGACATGGATCAGCTCGGCTGGATCCATCTCGTATTCTGCCGAAGAACCGGAAACATTTCTCATCGCGATAAAGCGGCCGGCCACGTCGCGGCCGGCCAGGAGCCCGCAGCCCTCGACGGGATAGGCAACTTTCGCGTGCTGGATCAGCTGTTCGAGAATGCCGGGGCCTAAGACGAGATCCATTGAAGCCATCGTCGCACCTTCTTACGTAGCCGCGATTCTCTTCGATTCTTCCCACAGCCGCCGCGCCGCCTGATCATCCTGAGCTTCCGAAGTCGGCGTCTTTGTCCGGCACCGATAAAAATACTCACCGGTAACGTTGTCCACTTCTTTCGAAGAGGCAAGAAAGACGATAGTTTCCGCGCCTTTCTCGGGGGAGATGGCAAAATTCTTCGCAACCGAAAAGAGATAACGCAGAGATCCTTTGGTTTCACCGCCAAATCGGGTATTCACAAATCCGGGATGCAGAGAGTTGGCTGTAACGCCGGTTCCGGCAAAGTTCCGAGCGAGTTCCCTCGTGAACAGGATGTTGCAGAGTTTCGAGCGGCGATAGGCGGCCAGTCCCGCGAAGCCGCGGTTGAATTGCAGATCGTCGAAATCGATTTTCACGCCACGGTGCGCTTCCGAAGAGGTGTTAATCACGCGCGCAGGGGCGGAGGCAATCAAACGCTCACGCAGCGCCTCCGTAAGGACAAAGTAGGACATATGATTCGTCGCGAATGTCAGTTCCAGGTCTTCGTCCGTCACTTCGCGCTTCCCGAACAGAGCGCCGGCGTTATTGATCAGGACATCGATACGCGGTTCCGCGGCCGCAATTTCAGCAGCGGCTCTTTTCGTGGCGGAAACTCTGGATAAGTCCGCGTAATAAACGCTGTGGCGGACACCGGGAGCGATCCGGCGAAACCGGGCGAGCGCCGCCTCACCGCGCTCGCGGCTGCGGGCAATGGCGACAATACGGGCTCCCATGGCGGCGAGTTTGTCTGCTGCGATTCCGCCGATGCCGGAGGTGGCACCGGTTATGACGATGATCTTTCCCTGCACGGAAACCCCTACGGCCGGCTCAGTGTATAAACAGTGACCGTTTCTTTGATTCCGCGAATCGGCACGTGCCGCTCGGAATGGAATTTCAGGCGCGAATCGCCGGCAACACCTTCGCGGACGGCTTTGGAAACCACGACGGACATCGCCTGGGCCTGGCCGCACAATCGCGCCGCAAGGTTGACTGCGCTTCCGATCGCCGAGTAGTCGAGATGCTCGGGCGAACCGATATTTCCGATCACGGCGCGGCCCGCATGAATACCGATCCCGAAACCGTGCGTCTGCACGGTCACACCGATATCTCTCAAACGCGCACTCTCGAGAATTCGCAGGGCGCACAGACAGCTTTGAACAACCATGTCCGGCCCTTCGAAAATTGCCATGACGCCATCGCCGCCGAATTTATCGACGTATCCGCCGAATTCATGAATGATCTGAACCTGATCGGCCAGCAGCTCGCTCACCAGCGCGAACAAGCGCGTGGGCTCCATGTCTTCCGCGAACGCCGTAAAGCCGCGCATATCCGTGAAACAAATCGCAAGATCCTGTTCCTGCGGCGGCGGCAGCGTGCCTGTTGCCGCCGCGTTCTCGACGACATCGAGCGTGCGCCGGGAAACATATCGCTTGAGGACGCTGCGGAGCCACTCGAGACGCTGGGAATATTCCGAGCGCTGCAAATGCGACTTCAGCCGCGCGCGAACAGCCGCCGCGCTGCTGGGTTTGGCGATGAAATCGTCACCGCCGGCCGAAAAAGCCTTGTCGATGGTGTCGTCGGTATCGCTGCCGGTTAGAAAAATGATGGGAGTGCTGCGGTGCCGTTCGATCTGGCGGATCGCGCGGCACAGGGTGATCCCGCTCATTCCCGGCATCTCGACATCTAGGATAAAAGCGGCTGGTTGCAGAGCCTGAGTGACAGCGAGCGCCTGCTCACCGGATTCCGCCTGGATGACGTCGTACCCTTCTCCTTCCAAAATCGCGTGCAGGAAGTTTCGGACGCTCGGGTCGTCATCGGCAATGAGGATTGTACGCTTCATTGTTAGGATTGCCGGCAATCCGGGCTTTTGCCGAATCGCCGACAGCCTAGTCTACTTCTGTGCCCGCCGAAGGAAGGCAGGAATTTCGAGGTCCGGACCGGAAATGGACGGTTTGCTGTTCATTATCGAGGCAGCGGGTCCGGCGGCGACAGTCTCAGTTCGTCTCTCGAAGCCGGTGGCGATGACCGTAATCTTCACTTCATCTTTCATTCGATCATCGAGGACCGCGCCGAAGATGATATTGGCCTCGGGATCGGCGGCGTCATGGATGATGCTTGAAGCTTCACTGACTTCATGCAGCAGAAGGTCGTGGCCGCCCGTAATGTTGATCAGCACGCCACGCGCGCCCTGAATGGAGCCGTCTTCGAGCAGCCGGCTGGAGATGGCTTTCTTTGCCGCTTCGACGGCGCGATTGTCGCCTGTCGCGTTTCCTGTGCCCATCAGCGCCATTCCCATGCCGGACATGACGGTTTTGACGTCCGCAAAGTCGAGGTTGATGAGACCGGGCACGATGATCAGATCCGAAATACCCTGGACGGCCTGGCGCAGGATATCGTCGGCGATCCGGAATGCGTCGAACAGGCTGGTGCCGCGTTCCAGCGTCGCCAGCAGGCGTTCGTTGGGAATGGTGATAACGGTATCGACGCAGTCCTTCAAGTCGGTCAGGCCGCGTTCCGACTGCAAGAGGCGCTTCTTCCCTTCGAAGGCAAACGGCTTCGTGACGACGGCCACCGTCAATGCGCCCAGTTCCGCTGCCAGACTGGCGACGATCGGCGCGGCCCCTGTGCCGGTGCCGCCGCCGAGGCCGGTGGTGACGAAGACCATGTCCGCGCCTTCGAGCGCCTCGATCACTTTATCCGTATCTTCGAGAGCCGCCTGGCGGCCAACATCGGGGTTCGCGCCGGCGCCCAGACCCTTCGTCAATTTCGCGCCGATCTGAAGCTTCACCGGCGCTTTCGATTGCTTCAGCGCCTGGACATCGGTATTGGCAACGAGGAAATCCACTCCATCCAGACCCGCGTCGATCATCCTGTTGACGGCGTTCGAACCGCCTCCGCCGACGCCGACCACCTTGATCGTTGCGCCAAGGCGCACGCCTTCATCGAACAGGAATTTGATGGAAGTATCCACTGGCACATTTACCGTCATAAAAAGCTCCTGAATTTCGCTAGAAATTTTTTAAAACCTGAATTGGAGTTCTCGTGAAAATCGTGCGTCTTTCGCCGCCGGTTGCCGTACAGTACCAGGCCTGTGACGGTAGCGAATTCCGGGCCCATCAGCTGCGGCAGCTTTTCCAGCAGCGATTCGGAAAACCCGGAGCAGGTTCCGATGCGGACGGGCAGGTCGAGGATGTCTTCGGCCAGTTCAACCAAGCCGCGCAACATCGCGCCGCCACCGACGATCACAACGCCGGCGCCGGCCATGCGTTCATAGCCCGAATTGCGGATTTCATTGCGGACGAGGTGCGCGATCTCTTCTGCACGCGGCTGGATGATGTCGCTCAATACCGTCTGGGCGATGGCGCGGGGCTGGCGGGTGCCCATTCCGGAAACCTCAAATACTTCGTCCGTCTGCGCCATCGACGATAATGCGCAGCCCTGTTCGCGCTTCAGCCGCTCCGCTTCGGGAATCGAGGTGCGCAGCCCGACGGCAATGTCGTTGGTGAAGAGCTCGCCGCCAAGCGGCACCACGACACTGTGCCTTACCGCACCACGGTGATAAATGGCAAGATTCGTTTTGCCGCCGCCGATATCGACCAGCACGCAACCCAATTCCTTTTCGTCTTCGCTGAGAATGGCTTCACCGACGGCAATGGGTTCGAGAACCGTATCGCCGACCAGAAGGCCGCTCCGATTGACGGCAGTGATGATGTTCTGGGCCGCGGTGGTGGAACTCGTGACGATGTGGACATTGACCTCAAGCCGCGTGCCGATCATACCCAGCGGATCACCGATGCCGGTCTGGTCGTCGACGGTGAATTCCTGCGGCAGGATGTGAATGATCTCGCGGTCCGGCGAGAGGGCAACCGCCCGCGCCGTCTCGATCACCCGGCGGACATCGTCGCTGTTGATCTCGCGAGATCGCGTCGGAATCGAAGTGACACCGCGGCTGTTGAAACTTTTGACGTGGGGACCGGCGAGGCCCGCATATACCGTTTCGACTTCGCAGCTTGCCATCGCCTCGGCCTCACCAACACTCTTCTTGATCGATTCGACAGCCGCTTCGAGATTGACGACAGCGCCCTTCTTGAGGCCTTTCGACTCGGACACGCCGATGCCGATCGGCGCCATGCCCGATTCACGCGCCTCCGCGATCAACGTGCAGACCTTCGTCGACCCGATGTCGAGACCTACAATGTATTTTTCTTTACGCCCCATACAATCTTTTCGCCGGAATCGTCATCCTTCATCTTGACGATGACTTGATTCTTGAATCGCAGGTCAACGCGGACAGCCTGTGGATATTGCTGCTGAATCTGCGGCTTGAGCTGCAGGTATTTGATCCAGCGGATTCGAAAATCCATGGTGCCCAGATTCACAAGCAGCGGATCGCTCGCCGAAACGACCGTCACGTCCTGCGCATCCGAGATGTGCACCTCCGAAAGCGCCGGCTGCCCAAGGTCTTCGACAACGCGGCGGTAGACATCGACTTTTCCGGCGTTCCCCTTCGGATCGTCGATCCGTAGTCCGTCGAGAATCGGGAAGCTGGTTCCGCCGACTGGATCGGGTTCGAGGATCTTGGCATCGCTATCGAACTGATACACCTCGCCGTTAATTCGCGCCAGGCCGATCGGTTCACGTTCGACGATTTTGATGATGATTTTGTCCGGCAGAACCCGCTCGACCATCGCGTAGCGAACCCAGGGAAGCTGTTCGACGCGGTCCCGGATTTTGTCGAGCTTCACACGAAAAACGTTCGTCCCTGTTTCAAAACCTGCTTTCGCAAGCACCTGATTCTCTTCGACGCGTTTCAAACCGGAGACGGACAATTTTCGAACTTCGAATCGCGAATCCGTCGTCAGATAGACGATCGCCGAATATGCAGCCCACCCGGCCGGAATCAGACAAATCGCGAAAAGCAGCGATGCGGCGACAACCAGTGCTTTACCCTTAAGTTTCATGCCGTCCTCGAAAACCGCTGCGAGAGCGTGTCGGAAAGTTTCGTTACACTGCCGGCTCCCATGACCACGATCGCGTCGCCCGGCTCTGCATTGGCGATGATGTAGGACTCGATGGCAGCGAAATCCGGCGCATAGATGGCGTGCTTGTGCCCGAAGCTTTTGATTTTTTCGATGAGCGCCGGCGTTGTAATGCCTTCCATGGGCGCTTCGCCGGCCGGATAGATGTCGAGAATCAGGACGACATCCGCCAGATTGAAGGCACGGGCAAAATCGTCGAAAAAGTGGAACGTCCGTGTGAAGCGATGCGGCTGGAACACGGCGAAGATCCGCTGGAAGTTGCAACCCTTTGCGGCGCTGAGCGTGGCGGAAATCTCCGTCGGATGATGTGCGTAGTCGTCGATCACAGTAACGCCGTCGCGCGACTTGATCTGGAAGCGCCGGTCGACACCTTTGAAACCCGCAAGTCCTGCGGCGATAACCTGCGGCTCGACGCCCATATCGCGGGCGGCGGCAAAGGCGGCTGCGGCATTCAGGACATTGTGCATGCCCGGAACATCGAGTCTGAATTCATGAGTCGAGCCGCCGTTGAACCGAACGGTGAAGGTGGATCCAAATCCGTTCAGGTTCACGTCGGTGATGCAGACATCGGCGGTCGCCGCCGTACCATAGGTGACGATCCTTCGTTTGACCTGCGGAATCAACGACTGCAGCGCAGGAGAATCGATACACAGAACAGCCGCTCCGTAAAATGGAACCTTATTGATAAAGGACAGAAACGCCGATTGAATATCCTCCAGATCGCGGTAGTTATCCAGATGATCGGCTTCAACATTGGTCACGACGGCAATCGTCGGTGAGAGCAGCAGAAACGACCGGTCGCTTTCATCGGCTTCGAGCACGATGAAATCGCCTTTCCCCAGCCTGGCGTTGCTGCCGATCGTGTTAAGGAGGCCGCCGACAACGACGGTCGGATCGAGCCCCGCGCGATCCAGAATCGTTGCGATCATGGATGTCGTCGTGGTTTTCCCGTGAGTGCCGGCGACAGCGATGCCGTACTTCAGGCGGGCAAGCTCCGCCAGCATCTCGGCGCGCGCGATCACCGGAATCTTGAGGCGCTGGGCTTCCGTGATCTCGGGATTGTCGGGCCGCACGGCGGATGAAGTGACGACGACGTGAGCGCTCTTGACATTTTCGGCCGCATGGCGCGGATACACAACGGCACCGCACTGCTCCAGATGGTCTGTAATGGACGTCGCCCGCAGATCGGAGCCGGTCACTTTGTAACCGAGATTCAGCAGCACTTCGGCGATACCGCTCATGCCGATGCCGCCGATCCCCACGAAGTGTACGTGTTTGATGCGCTTAAACACGGGCCGCCCTCTCGACGAGATCCACGATCCTCGCCTCGGCGTCCAGAATGGCGGCGCGGCGGGCATTGTTTTCTATTTCGCCGAGGCGCTTCGGATCGCCGATCAGGTCGCGAATCGCGCTGGAAAGGCTCGTGCCGTTTAATTCGGAGTTGCTGATCACGACGGCGGCATTTTCCTCGGCCATTGCCCGTGCGTTCTTCATCTGATGATCATCGGTCGCGAACGGAAACGGAACGAGGATCGCGGCACGCCCCGCGGCTTTGATCTCGGCGACAGTGGTCGCTCCGGAGCGCGAAACGATCAGATCGGCAGCCGCATACCGCTCGTGAAAATTGTTGAAGAAGGCGCGCACGTCGGCGGTGAATCCCTTCGCAGCATAGGCCATCCTTACCTCCTCCACTTGTTTCTCACCGGTCTGGTGAACGAACCGGAGCCTGTCCTTCCAATCGGCCAGGCTGTCCAGCGCCTCAAGGACGGCGCGATTGATCGCCTGCGCGCCCTGGCTTCCACCGAAAATCAAAATCGTGTATGGAACGGCATGGGATTTTGCGGGGATCGATTTGAATTCCGGACGGATCGGATTGCCGGTTACAACCGCACGCCGGCCGAAATACGATTGGGTGCGAGGATCGGTAACGGCGGCGAAGTTGACCCACTTGCCGACAACCCGGTTGGCGAGTCCTGGGATGGCGTTCTGTTCCATGATCACGCGCGGGTAGCCGCCTAGCGTCGCGGCGCTCAACATTGGAAACGATGCGTATCCGCCGACGCCGACCACGACATCGGGCCGGAAATCACGCAGAATCTGCCGCGCCTTGAAGACGCCGCTCAACATGCCGATCAGATTGCGAATCTGGCGAGCCACACCTAAGCCCTTGATTCCCCCTACCGGCAATGTTCGCAACTCGAAACCTTCCTTCGGGACGATGCGCGTTTCAATTCCCTGTTCGGCCCCCACAAACAAAATCTTCGATCCGGGCTGCCGCCGCTGGATCTCGCGAGCGACGGCGATACCGGGAAACAAATGTCCCCCTGTGCCCCCGCCTGCAATGATGACGTTCATGCGTCCCAACTCAGGACCAAATCAACTCGATTGCTGCGAAACATTTAGAAGAATTCCGACGGCCGCCAGCATCACCACGAACGAACTGCCGCCGTAGCTCAAAAACGGCAGCGGAATCCCTTTTGTCGGAAGCAGACCGAGAACCATGCTCATATTGATAAAAGCCTGCACACACACCATCGTGGTGATGCCCAGCGCCAGATAGAAGCCAAAGGGATCGGGCGCCCGCATCGAAGTGCGGAGGCCACGCCAGAAGAAGATCGAGAACAGGCAAAGCAGAGCGCAGGTTCCGATCAAACCCAATTCCTCGCCGACAACCGCAAAAATGAAGTCCGTGTGCGCCTCGGGCAAATAGAAAAGCTTCTGTTTTCCCTCCATGTATCCGAGCCCCGTGATCCCTCCGGAGGCAACCGATAAGAGAGACTGGATGATCTGGAAGCCTCTTCCAAGGGGCTGAGCCCACGGATCGAGGAAAGCCAGAATACGCGCGCGCCGGTATTCAACCCGGAACACGAGCAGGTAAAAAGTCGGAAGCACAAAGATGATCGAGGCCGCAATCCAACGCAAGTCCAACCCGGCGACAAACAGAAGAACGCCGCTGATCATGAACAGGGAAACGGCGGTTCCGAGATCCTCAATCGCAACCAGGCCCGCGAGAAGCGCCACAATGACGGCAACCGGGATCAGCGTGAACGCCAGGTCGTTGATTTGCCCTTTTCTCTTTTCGAGAAAGTAGGCGAGGAAACATATCAAGGCGAGCTTCGACAACTCGGACGGCTGAACTGAAAAACCGGCCAGCTGAATCCAGCGATGTGTGTTCGCCGTCGCCGGCAGGAAAAACACGACGACGAGCAACGCCACCACAATGGCCAGCGCTGAGAACACGACGGCCGGATGCCGATACCGGTGATAGTCCACCTTCATCACCACGAACATCACCGCCAGACCAAGCGTCGCAAAGATCAATTGCTTGAAGGAAAAGTAATTCGGATCGCCGAATTTCTCTTTGGCGACGATCGCCGACGAACTGAACACCATTGCGATGCCGAACCCGATCAGCAACAGCGTTACAAGGAACAGGATGCGGTCTGGTTTTAGTTTCTTAGCCATGTTACCTGAGTTTCAATGTCGAAAGACTGAAGAGCGCCAGAATCAACGATGCAATCCAGAAACGGATGATCACCTTCGACTCGCTCCATCCCTGCAATTCGAAGTGATGGTGCAGCGGAGCCATCCTGAACACACGCTTGCCCCGCGTCTTGAATGAAATAACCTGAATCATTACCGAGAGCGCTTCCGCCACGAAAACGCCGCCAATGAAAATGAGCAACAACTCCTGCTTGATAATGACGGCAATCGTGCCGATCGCCCCACCGAGCGCAAGCGACCCGACATCGCCCATGAATACTTCGGCCGGATGCGCGTTGTACCACAGGAAACCGAGGCTGGCCCCCACCATGGAGCCGCAGAAAATCGTCAGTTCGCCGGCCTGCCGGATAAATGAAATATCGAGATAGTCCGAAAGGACGGCGTGGCCGGTAATATACGTCAATGCGGTCAACGCGGCCGACGCGATCAGCGTGCAGCCGATGGCAAGCCCGTCGAGGCCGTCGGTTAAATTCACCGCGTTCGAGGAACCGACAATCACGATCGACACAAAAATCAGAAAAGGCACATATCCGAAAAACGAGAACCAGCGCGTCGCGAACAAGCGCTCGATCAAGAGCGTCGGCGCAAAGGACTTGAAAAACGGCACGTTCAACTTGGTGTCGTAGAGATGGATGTTCATCAGGTACAGAAGATATATACCCACAGCGAGGCTGATCAGAACCTGGAAGCCGATTTTCTCGCGCGGAGTGAGACCGAGCGAACGCTTGCGGACAATCTTGATGTAATCGTCGGCGAATCCGACCGAGGCATATGCCAGCGTGCTCAAAACGGCAACCCAGACGTAACGGTTTCGGAGATTCGCCCACAGCATGGTGGGCAGAAGGATCGATACAACGATAAGTACGCCGCCCATCGTCGGCGTTCCCGCTTTCTTCTGGTGCGACTTGGGGCCTTCTTCACGAATCTGCTGGCCGATCTGAAAGTCGCGCAAACGGGTGATGAGCCAGGGTCCCAGAAAAAGGCTGATGAGCAGCGCAGTGATGCTCGCATATGCGGTACGGAATGTAATGTACTGAAATACATTCAACACCCTCAACGGCGCCCAGTACCGGTTCAGCGGATACAGAAATTCGTAAAGGATGTGATAGAGCATCTATTTGTGCTTCCCGCTCATGGTTCCATGCTCGAAAATGCCGCACGCAGCGCGTTGAGCGCCTGCTCGAGTTTCACTCCACGCGAACCTTTAATGAGAATGACGTCGTCTTTCCCGGCCATGCGCCTGAGCAGGTCTCCTGCTTCGAGCGAGTCCTGGGCGAACCTCAACTGCGAACGGTCCATGCCCGCTTCGAGAGCGCCCGCGAGAATTTCCTTCGCTGTTCCCTGAACGGCGATGATCGTATGGAGCCCGGCCTTCGCCGCTTCCCTGCCGCAGTTGCGGTGCATCTCGGGCCCCTCCGGCCCAAGCTCAAGCATTTCCCCTGCCACCAGTATCTTTCGCTGATAGCCCTGAAGCTTGCCGATGAACCGGATCATTTCAGTCAATGCCCGCGGGTTGGAGTTGTACGAGTCATCGATGACTGCGAAGCCTTCGCCGAACTTGACCACCTGCCCACGCATCTTCTCCGGCCTCATTTCCGAGAGCGCCTCGGAAATCTGCTTCCAGGGAACGTTGTGCGTGGCGCCAACCGCAATCGCGGCGACCGCATTCGCCACGTTGTGCTGTCCGAGTAATGGAAGAACGAATTTCAGGTCGCGCCCGCCGTGGTGCATGGTGAAGGCCGTGCCATCGAGGCCCAGATCCTGAAGTTCCTGCGCTTTGAAGGCAGCAACGGATTCGACTCCGTAGCTAATGGTCTTCCCGGAAAACTTCCCAGCCATCGCCCGGACGCGTGAATCGTCGTTATTGAGATAGCCGACTTTCGGATCGTGCAAACCTTCGAGCAATTCGGCCTTTGCTTCGGCGATCTCGTCCACCGACTTGAAAAACTCAAGGTGGACAGGATTCACATTCGTCACGACCCCTTCGTTCGGCTCGGCAATCAAGGCGAGTTTCCGTATTTCACCCTTCGCCGACATCCCCATTTCAAGCACACCCATGTTCTGCTGCGGCTCGACCCGCAACAGACAGAGAGGCAGGCCGAACTCATTGTTGAAGTTTCCGACGGATCGCAAAACCGTGAACTTTTTTCCCAGAACGGCGGCGATCATCTCTTTCGTCGTTGTCTTCCCCGCGCTGCCCGTAACGCCGATGATGGTGTTGCCCCAACGCCGCCGCGCCGTGCGCGCCAGCGTCTGCAACGCATCGACGGTCGAGCCAACCCGGATTATCGGGCCCGCATACCCGGCCGGGGCCTTGAGCCCAGGTTCTTCGACGACGGCGCCGGCAGCATTCTTCTGAAGCGCCTGCTCGACAAACTCGTGACCGTCGAATCTCGGACCCTTGACGGCGAAAAAAAGATCGCCAGCGTGCAGTGTCCGGCTGTCGATCGAGTAGCCGGTCACGTTCCGGTTACCGGTGCCCTCGAGGGTGCCGCCAACGGCCTGGTTAATTTCTTCCAGCGAGAAGTTCATTGAGCAATTCTTTTGCTACCAGCCGATCGTCGAACGCATGCGATTCGGCGCCGATCGTCTGATATGTTTCGTGGCCTTTTCCCGCAATCAGGACAGTGTCCGTATCCGTGGCGCGCGAAAGGGCGGCGCGAATCGCCTCCCTCCGGTCTACGATCACCGAGTAATTCGCTCCGGACATGCCTTGTTCGATTTCCCGGATGATCGCCAGCGGATCTTCGCCCCGCGGGTTATCGGAAGTCACAATCGCGTAATCGCTCTCTCGTCCGGCGATAGCGCCCATCGCCGGACGCTTCGTGCGATCGCGCTCACCACCGCAGCCGAATACGACAATCACCTGCCCCGGCGTGATTTCCCTGGTGGATCGGAGGACTTTTTCGAGTGCATCGTCGGTATGAGCGTAATCGACGATGACGCGGAACCGTTGGCCGGCAAGAACAGGTTCGAAGCGACCCGGTACATTGCGTAGGTCCCGGATGCCACGTGCGATGGCATCCGGTGGCACGCCGAGAGCGATAGCGACGCCGATTCCCGCGCTGATGTTCATGAGGTTCGGCTTGCCCATCAGAGATGTACGGACTTCCAGGTCGCCTATCGGCGTCTTGTACATCGCATCCGTGCCTTCCCAGCCAAATCGATACCGCGAAGGACAGATATCGGCAGCAACTTGCATTCCATAGCTGACCACGCTTGATGGATTGATGGAGCGCAGCTCACCGTATCGGGCATCGTCCATGTTCAAGACCATGACTCGTGGTTGAAGTCCGTTGAGTCCTTCAAACATTTTCTTCTTTACGCGAAAATACGTTTCCATATCGCCATGGAAATCGAGATGGTCGCGGCTGAGGTTCGTAAAAACGGCAACCTCAACATTGAGTCCTGCGACACGTTTCATCTCGATCGCATGCGACGAAATCTCCATCACGGCATATTGCCACCCGGCATCGACAACCTGGCGGAACAGCTTTTCCAGGTCCGGCGCTTCCGGAGTCGTCCGTTCTGCAGCGAAATCGAAACCAGG
>DASXLG010000016.1 GCA_036496425.1 Terriglobia bacterium
TGTGGCTCGCACGCCACGTCGGTCCATGTCCTACATGGATGCACGCGGTCAGCCAGTCTGTCGGGTCCTTATGAAATAAAGGTTTATGAGGCGAATTGCATAATGGAACCATGTAGAGCCGTTCCGTTCTGGAATCGGGAGTCATTGGAGTCATCGGGAAGGACACAACATCACCTCGCATCAACTTTTGCGCATAGCGCCTGCCGACCGTCCTACAGAGAAAGTCCGCGCGTCGTGAGAAGATGAAATCAATCATCTCGCTGCGAAGTATTTTCTGAAAAAACCGAGGTGGCTGATGCCAATGAGCCTGAATCGCGCTCTGTCTATCTTTGTGGTTACGGTGGCGATCCTGGCTGTAGGTGCAGGGGTCTCGCTGGTTCTGCTGACGACGTATTTGCACCGCGCGACCATCGAACTGGAAGGCGGATTGCACGGCGTGCGTCTTGCCCAGGAAATGCAGATCGACCTTCTCTCGTATGTCCGCGCACCCGATGCATCGGAAAAGGTCCGAATCGAACGGGACCTTCGTCAAAAGCTGCGCGCGGCGAGCGAATACGGCGGCACCGCTCAGGAGGATCGATCTCTGAAGCAGGCGGCCCAGTTCCTGACTCTTTATTTCGCTGTCGCCGATCAGGGCGAAGCTGCAAGCGAGAGCGCGCTGCAGGGCGCATTAAATGCGCTAAGGCAGTTCGTCGACGAAAATATCCTGCAGGCGAATTCCTCACTCAGCAAGTCGGAACAGCTGGACGATCTTGGCCACCGGATCGGTATTACCGTGGCCGTGGCGCTGGTGATTGGCGCCGCCGGCATCATGCTCTGGCTGCACCGCACCGCTTTCCGTCCCGTTTTTGAAATTCGCGACGCAATGAAGAACTTCGCCGGCGGCCAACGGGATGCTCATGCCGCGATGCATGGTCCGGAAGAATTCCGGTCCATCGCCGCTCAATTCAATGAAATGTCCGGTGCGCTGGCGCGGCAGCATCAGAATCAGGCCGCATTTCTTGCCGCCATCGCTCACGACCTCAGGAACCCGATCAGCGCGCTTAAGCTTTCCACAGACATTCTTTCCGGTCCGGCGGCAACACCGGACAGGCTAAGCGGCCTGATGGGAGTGATCAAGCGGCAGATCGGCAGCCTTGACCGAATGGTCGCCGATCTTCTGGATTCGGCGAAAATTGAGGCTGGATATCTGGAGTTACGGTTCGAAGAACTGGATGCGCGGGACATCGCGCAGGATACCTACAACCTGTACAAGTCCGCCTCGCCGGCCCACGAATTTGCTCTGGCCGTTCCAGAGTCTCCAGTCCGGCTCTGTTGCGACCGGCTTCGTATCGAGCAGGTGCTCAATAACCTCTTAAGCAATGCCTTCAAATATTCGCCCGGCGGCGGCCGCGTGACCCTCAGCCTGCAATTGCGGGGTAACGAAGGGATGTTTCAGGTTTCCGATCAGGGGCTCGGTATTCCCAAGGAAGACATTCATCACATTTTCGAGCCTTTCCGCAGGGTCCGGCCCGCGAAGATGGACATCCCGGGCGTCGGGCTGGGCTTGTCCGTCGCGCAGCGCATTGTCCAGGCGCACGGAGGCCGCATTCAAGTGGAGACCGAAATCGCCAAAGGCACGAAGTTCAGCGTGCATCTGCCGCTCAAACCCGCGCAGTATACGGCGGCGTAGCGGGCGCTCTTAAATGACAACTGACAATTGAACATTGAACATTTCCCGCGGAACTGTTCAATGTTCAATTGTCAGTTGAAAAACATCAGTGGACGCTGTTGTTGTGCTTGTCGCGATAGATATCACGCGACGCGCCGTTCAATTCCTTTTGAAGGTGGGCTCGCTCGGCGGGCGTGAACTTGCCGTTCATCTTGTCATAGCGTTCGTTGACTTTGATCTTCGCTTCCTTCTGTTCGAGATTCGTAGCTTCATGGCGCGTCAATTCGCCGCTGCGAACACCCTGGTTGATCCGCGCCTGTTGATTGTGTTCGCGTTGATTGATACCAGAGTGATTTCCGGCGGCCATCGAAGCCACAGGCACAATCGCCGCACACAGAACCGCTCCGGACAGAATTCTTGCAACTGCTTTCATGGTCTACCTCCAACGAAATCGGATTTGTTTTTGTGTGCGCACACTCGCATGGAATAGACAGATGGGGCCGCGGAAGGATTAAAGCGGAGTTGAGCCGGCCAGCGCTGCGATGGTATTGACCAAATTCATCAGGGTGACTGGTTTGACCAGGTGAGCTTGATATCCCGCGTCGCGGGACTGTTCCTCATATTCCCTGCCCGCGAAGGCCGTCAATGCAACCGCTGGTATCGTTCTTATGCCGGACGGATATTCCGAACGAATTCTCCGCATCAATTCAAAGCCGTCCATTCCGGGCATCCCGATATCGCTGACAATCACGTCGGGTTTTTGCCTGGCCATGACGCGGAGCGCTTCCAGTCCGGAAGCTGCCAACAGCACGGTTGCGCCCGATTGCTCGAGGCCTTCCGCAATCATTTCGCGCGTGTCGAATTCATCCTCAACGAGCATCACCCGCAATCCATGCAGGGAGGCGGTCTCGTTCAAATGCGGTGTTGTCTGCGGCGGCTGAATCCCGGGTATCGGCAGTTGAATAATGAAAGTTGCACCGCCGCCTTTGCCCTTGCTCCGGGCTATAACGGTTCCGCCATGAGATTCCACAATATGGCGGACGATCGCCAATCCCAGTCCAAGGCCGCCATGCTTGCGCGTCCTGGACGCGTCGGCTTGTGTGAACCGTTCAAATATGAACGGAATGAATTCCGGGGCGACGCCTTCGCCGGTATCGCTGACGCTGATTTGTTCCCTGGCTCCAACCCGTCCGCAGTCAATGCGGATCGTGCCGCCCTCTTCGGTGAACTTGACTGCATTCGTAAGCAGGTTCCATAAGACCTGCTGAAGCCTTTCCGGGTCGGCAAAGACCGGCTCGTCCGTGTCGGCGATTTCCGTCACCACCTGAATCTTCTTCGCCGCCGCCGCGGGTTGGATCGAATCCACGGCAGCCTGAACCGTCGGGCCGATAGCGATCCATTCCGGGTGGACTTTCAGTTTTCCGGTGATGATTTGAGACACATTGAGCAGATCATCCACGATCTGAGTCTGAGCTCTTGCATTCCTTGCGATGACCTCGATCGCCTTTTGAGCCTTGGGCTCATCGAGCTTGCCCTCTTGCAGGAGATTGATCCAGCCGAAGATGGAAGTCAGGGGAGTCCGCAGTTCGTGCGAGAGCGTTGCCAGGAATTCGTCCTTCATCTTATTCGCGCTGCGAAGCTCTTCATTGGCTGTTGCCAGTTCGGCGGTCCGTTCTTCCAGATCCGTTTCCCGGGCGCGGATTTCGCCAACCATGGCCTGAATCTGGGCCAGCATATCGTTGAATGAATCGACCAGCGTCCCCAATTCATCTTCACTCTGTTTTCCGGCGCGTATCGAATAGTCCTTTTTTTGAGAGACTGTGGCCGCAGTGCGAGCCAGGCTCAAAATGGGTTCGGAAATCAACTTTTGAAGACCTGCGGACAACCCAAACGCAAAGAGCGCAGAGATGACCAGGATGCCGCCGATTGCCGCAATCTCCAACCGCAGGCGCGCGTATACCGGGGCCACGGTCGCCCGCAGCTGAACGCTGCCGATGTCTTTGCCTTTGAGTTCAATCGGACGGGATACGACGACAGAGTCTCGCGCTTCCGTATTCAGGGCCGGCCGCTCCGGGCAGCGCCCGTCTACCCCGGCGGCGGAGTACGCGGCAAACAGCCCGGCGTCACTGTAAATGCAGGCCGTGATGATGGAAGACTCCGCCCGCAGGCCGTTAAGAATATCTCTCGCCACGGCACGGTCGTTAAATGAAACGGCGGCGGTCGCGTTGTCGGCAACGATCTGAGCCAGTGTGGCGCTGCCGGCCGTCAGGTCACGGCGGGCCGTAATGTAGTCGTAGCCCACCAGTGCTCCGCTGGCCACTAAAAGCGCGGAGGCGCTGATGATCATGGTGATCGCGACGATTTTTTTCGGGATTGTCAGCCGCCGAAGCGAAATCATCAGAGCACCCCCGCCCTCTGCCGGGGCCGCGGCCGGACAATCTCTGCGAGACGCAATAACCTGGCGCTGATTTTGAGGGATACGCGTTCGGCGGCGTCGGGATTGATCTGAAAATGAATCCGGCCGCCGGTTTTGATGAAACGAATGATGCCGCCGTTATCGATGAAGTCATCGCTTTCACCGACGGTCAGAATCGGATCATCGTCAACTGCCTTGAGGATCTCTGCGGACCTCTTCGCCTCCTCCGACGCGATGTAGATCATCTGACATCCGCGCATGTCCTCGCCGTGCGCCAGGCGCCGTACCATGAGAGGCCTGTTGTCAAGGACTTCGCCTTGAACGATTTTGTCGAGTTCCTGTGCAAACGGGTCGCCGGCCAGGCAGATCGTAAATGACGGTCCGCCGCGCGCGAACGCCTGAGGAGGCCAGTCGACAAACTTCGCAAAGTTATAGAGGAATGCCGCCTTGACCTGGTATTCCCCCGCTCCGGCCTGGGACACGGATGCAGGCGAATGCCCCAGGATCAAACAGATGGCGGCAACAGCGGCGGCGGCCCGCCGGCAGTACACTCTCATTGCCGGTATAAGATAAACGCTAACCAGACCTGCGGGTATACTTTTCCTTTTCTACCTGGAGGTCTGCATGCGCTGGCGCTTCTGGATCATGTTCCTGCTGCTCCTGGTCATTGGAGACTCCGGGGCTTCCGCCCAGAATCTGCCGCAAACCAACCTGAAAAAGTTGAGTCTCGAAGAATTAATGAACATTCAGGTGACGACTCCCTCGAAGGAGCCCGAGCAGATATTGAGCATTCCGGCCGCCATATATGTGATCACACAGGAGGACATCCGCCGCTCCGGCGTCACCAGCATTCCC
>DASXLG010000017.1 GCA_036496425.1 Terriglobia bacterium
TCACCAGTAACACGTACTACGGCTGGGAGCTGGAGCAGGGCTACGTGCTGCTCGCGGGCAGCACACTGACCGGCGAGTTTCTCAACACGTTCAAGGACTTCCCCCCAGCCAGCGGCCGGCAACGTTCACCATCGACCAGGCGATGGAAAAGTTGAAGAAAGGCTTGGGCGACTGAGCAAATGAAGCTTCCCTGCCGTCTAGTTTCACGAATCGGCCAGTTGTCGAAAAGATGCAGAAGAGCTTCGACGCGCAGTAAGCCACCATTGCAACTAACGAGAAGGGATATCGCATATGAAGACTAAACTTGCGGTTCTTGTGCTAGTAGCGTTTGCCGCGCCGATATTGATAGCGCAGTCGGTGCGCGCCGCCGAAAAGGTTTCGCCGGCTCCTTCACCGGGAATGTCGAGTTCACTTCCGCGTCCCGATTTTCATTTCCCAGGTAACGTCGGCCGCACGTTCGAGGACTCTGACCCGCCAATTTTTCCAAAGGTTGTGCGTCCACCCCAAGGCGCGCCAAACGTCTTGCTGATCCTGATCGATGACGCGGGCTTTGGTCAGTTCAGCACGTTCGGCGGCGGTGTACCGTCGCCTAATATTGACAAACTGGCGGCCCAGGGCCTGCGCTATACGCGCTTCCACACCACCGCGTTGTGTTCGCCGACACGCGCGGCGCTACTAACGGGCCGCGATCATCATGTGGCTGGAACCGGCGTAATCACCGAACTTGCCACCGGCTACGACGGCTATACTGGTATCATTCCGAAGAGCGCGGGGACCGTTTCGGAAATACTCAGGCAGAACGGCTACGCAACCGCATGGATCGGTAAGAATCACAATACGCCGGCATGGGAAACGAGCGAAGTTGGCCCGTTCGATCACTGGCCAAGCGGACTTGGGTTCGATTATTTCTACGGTTTCAACTCCGGCGACACGAGCCAGTACGAGCCCGTTCTCTTTGAAAACAAGAACCGCGTCCCGCGCTCGACCGATCCGAATTATCACTTATCACACGACCTCGCGGACCACGCTATCGCCTGGATGCAGCGCGAAAAGGCAATCGATCCGGGGCGGCCTTTCTTTCTTTACGTAGCGCCGGGGGCCACTCATGCCCCGCACCACGCGCCCAAAGAATGGATCGACAGATTCAAAGGCCAGTTTGATTCGGGATGGGACCGCTATCGCGAGCAGACTTTGGAACGACAAAAAAAGCTCGGCGTTGTTCCGGCAGACACGAAGCTCACCGTCCGGCCTGAGAGTCTGGCGGCGTGGGATTCACTGAGCGCCGATCAGAAGCGGCTCTATGCGCGGATGATGGAAGTCTTCGCCGGCTTCGGCGCGCACACTGATTATGAAATGGGACGCATCCTTGAAGCGGTTCGGGCGCTTCCCGATGCCGATAACACGCTCATCATTTATATCCTGGGTGACAACGGTTCCTCGGCCGAAGGCGGTCTCGACGGCATAACAAACGAAATCGCGGCGTTCAATGGCGTGTTCGAGCCGATCGAAGGCGCTTTGAAGGTGATCGATGAGCTTGGCGGGCCCAAGTACTACAACCACTTTCCCGCAGCTTGGGCGCATGCCATGGACACGCCTTTCCAGTGGACGAAGCAGATCGCTTCCCACTTCGGTGGCACGCGCAACCCAATGGTCATTTCATGGCCGGCAAAGATCAAAGAGAAAGGCGGCGTCCGCACTCAGTTCCATCATATCACCGACATTATGCCGACCATCCTGGAAGTCGCTGGTATCCGTGCGCCCGATACGCTCAACGGCGCCCCTCAGAAGCAGATCGAAGGCGTCAGCATGGTTTACACTTTCAACGACGCCAAGGCGCCGGAGCGCCGGAAGTCACAAATCTTCGAATTGGTTTCGAATCGTGCGATGTACCAGAACGGATGGATGGCCTCCTCCATCGCCTACCT
>DASXLG010000018.1 GCA_036496425.1 Terriglobia bacterium
ACCGGCTACGAACAGATGAGCGGCAAGGTTCTTGAAGCGATCCGGAAGATTTCAAACAAGCCGATCCGCACCATTATCGATACGACACTCTCCGACGACCATACCGGAGCAAACGGCGCGCTTACGAAGGCAGGCTCCATCAATCAGGCCGGCCCCGGTCTCGGAGGCCGCCCGAACGAGGCGGTATTGATCGGGCACAACAACCTTCTTCGATTGATGACGGAAATCGGTGAGGAGAAAATTGCGACCGACCGGTGGCCGCCGAATACGTATCCCGGTAAATCGAAGGATATGTATTCGAACGATGAACCCGTTGTCATGCTGCACATCCCGAATGCGACGACATCCGGCGACACCATGGTCTGGTTCCGGAAGTCCGACGTCGTTGCCACCGGTGAGATTTTCAACGAGACCAGCTTCCCGTTCATCGATGTGGCTCACGGTGGAACGGTCAATGGAATCATCGAAGGCTTGAATCAACTGCTGGAAATTACGGTCCCGAAACACCTCCAGGAAGGTGGGACCATGGTGATCCCCGGACATGGCCGTATCGGCGACGAGCATGATGTCCTCGAGTATCGCGACATGGTGACGATCATTCGGGACCGCATTCAGAACGCCATTAAAAAAGGCATGACGCTCCAGCAGGTTAAAGCGGTAAAGCCCAGCTATACATATGAATACGAGCCGCGGTTCGGGAACAATCCGGCCTGGACGCCGGAAATGTTTGTCGAGGCGATTTACAAAAATTTGAGCAGCGCGAAGGGAAACTAGCGCGTATTGACATAGCAGAGTGCGTGTGGCACTGTGCGTAAAGCCAGCAAAGCCAGCGCTCTTGAAGGAGAACACGATATGAAGTCCAGGCTACTCATCCTGTTGTTTGTTGCCGTGGGTATGTCCGGTGCGGCAGCTTATGGTCACCATTCATTTGCAGGATCTTATGTAGAGGGCCAGACGGTCACTCTTGACGGGACCGTGGCTGAATTCAACATCCGGAACCCCCATTCATTCATCAGCATCGAAGTTAAAGACAAGGACGGAAAGGTCACCCGATGGGGTGGTGAATGGGGTGGGGTGACCCAGTTGTCCGAAGGCGGCGTCAACCGGTTCACACTCAAGATCGGCGACCACATCGTTATTGATGGTGCTCCCGCGAGGGACTCCTCCGATCACAAGGTTCTGGTCCGGAAAGTTTTTCGTCCGGCGACGGCAAGTGCCAAAGAATTCACCTGGGCCGGCCGCGTTCAGTAAATGCGTAAGACTTCAACGTTCTGGCTTACATCTGCCCTCTTTCTGCTGATCCCCGGCGCCCTCTTCGCTCAAGGCGGTGGAGGCGGCGGGCGTGGCGGCGGTCAACGCGGAGGAGGCGGTGCTCCCGCACAACCACAATCGGCCAAGGTTGCAGCACCGGTCGACCTTACCGGTTACTGGGTGTCGATTGTGACCGAAGACTGGATTGAACGCATGTCTCCGGATTCACCGCCTTCCGGAACCGGCGGAGCCCGCGGTCTCGGGAGTGGCCGTGGCCAGGCGGCGCCCCCGCCCAACGGCGAGCAATGCCGGGCTTATGCGGCGGGCGGCAGCTTGCGCGTTCCGACCAGGCTGAATATCACCTGGGCTGACGACAATACCCTGAAAGTTCAGATGGACGCCGGCAACCAGACCCGGCTTCTTCACTTCAGCCCGGAGACACCTTCTCCCGCTGAAAAGTCCCTGCAGGGATATTCCGTCGCAACATGGGAAACGGGCGCACCGGCGCGCGGGGGCGGCCGCGGGGGCGCGGGAGGTCCGGGCGGAGCGCCGCCAGCTCCCCGATGGGGCAGCCTCAACGTAACCACAACAAACATGGCCAGCGGATATCTGCTCTCGAGCCGGTCGGCTTACAGCGATAACGCCAGACTCACCGAATACTTCAGCCGCCATACGGATTTCGGCGCCGACTACTTTACAGTCACTGCCCAGATCGTCGATGGGCCTGTCACCCGCGTTACCAGTTCCACATTCAAGAAAGAGCCCAACGGGTCGAAATTCAATCCCGGCCCCTGCGAAATCGTCCGGTAAGAAGGGGGTCGCACACCTGAATACCCGAATTCAATTCGGGTATTCAGGTGTGCGACCCCTTTCTGCCCCTCAGTGTCTGCCGAGCTCGGCGTACAAGCCGTCCATCGATGGAATTCGCGGCGACCAGCCGATGTCGTCGGTTTTGAGCTGCATCAGCAGCTGATCTTTCGGTACGCCTTTGCGAACCAGTTCGGTCGCGCGATCGATCACGGTGTTGAACTTTGCCGCATAGTCCCGGACGTCGGCTTTCGTCAGTACGGGTCCGTTTCCGGGAATCGCCGCATCGAAATCGAGCTTTAGAATCTCTTCGAACACTTTCTTCCACTCGAGCGCGCTTCCTCCGCCGGCGTAATCGATAAGAGGACCCTGGCCGCCCGTCGTCAAGGCGTCGCTCAAGGCGACAACTTTCAGATCGGGAAAGTAAACGACACTGTCGCCGCTCGTGTGGGACCGGCCAAAATGCTTCACCTCGACGGCCGCGCCGCCAAGCCGGACGACATACTCCTTGTCGTACGTGATGCTGGGCATTGCCGCATGCGCGTCGAAATTCGGAGATTGATACGTTTCGAGGTTCTTTGCGAGATTCGCATGCCCGATAACCTGCGCCCCGGCCGCGAGAAACTTCGCGTTGTTGCCGGTATGATCCGCATGGTGGTGTGTCACGATCACGAACTTCACCGGCTTATCGGTAACCGTTTTAATCTGGTCCATGAGGCCGGAGTAGTTCGGATCACCTGGCAGCTTCCCGTCGACGAGGATGACTCCATCGCTCGTAATGCGGACCAGCGAATTTGCGCCCGCGCCGGTCACCATATATAAGGCAGGCTTCACTGCCTGGGTTTGCAGCGCCGCCTGTGCACCGCGTCCTGCCTGTGCGAAAAGAACCAGGGGCAATGCGGTCAGAATGAACAAAACTCGAAGGGCTTTCATGGAACTCATCTTATAACGTTTGTATATAGTTCGAAATCGCCAGCCGATCGGGTGTCGCGACTGAAACCCCTGGAACTCCATTCCGGCCGCCACCGCCTCAAAAATCTTACATTCTTGCGGGTTCATCAGTTGAGGCCTGGGATAGGCGCTGCCAAGATGATCCAGCTGGACGCACCCCTTGAATTCCCGAATTGCGGAATTCA
>DASXLG010000019.1 GCA_036496425.1 Terriglobia bacterium
TCACCATTGGCGTGAATCTCCAGAAGATGCCGCCCCTGACGGGGCCGCTGTCCAGATCCGAGTATGAGAATCGGCCGACAAGTTCCCAGGCGCCGCGTCCTCCCTGAAAGACCGGACGATTCGGCGAGATCTGATTGAAGAATCCGCCGCGGGTGTTGTAGCCGCGTATTTCGCCGGTCGGCAGCCAGGTCACCACGGCATCTCCGCCATGGAAAACCGGATTGCCTTTCTGTGGAGAGTTCACGTCTACCAGAAAGTATTCGGTGCCAAACAGCAGCGATCCCGGCCGGTAGTACGCTTCGATGGCTGTGATTCGCGTATCGGTCGCAGGAATCTTTCCGGTGTCGAGAAAGTAAGGTGCAGGCCACGATTCCGGCCGCGAGCGGAACTGTATGGTGCCGTTGTCCGGCCTTCCATACCGGAAGTTCACACCGATGTGCAGCAATTTTCCGGTTTCCTCCGATTCCATGGGAACCCACGCTATCCGGCCGACGGCCTGGCGGTCGTATGTCGAGAACGATTGGTCCTCCGAAAACTCATCACCAAACACACCGAGATTCCAGAGGATGTGTTTCTTCGGTGCATAGCCCAGCCACTTTATGCCGTCGGCGAGAATCGGGATCGTCGCGTCATTGATGGTGGAGCGTTCCATCGTCCAACCGGCATATCCGACCATGATCTTGTTGAGAGAGAAGCCTTCTTTGGAGCGGCCGACGAAGATATAGCCGGACAGCTCGGGAACTGCGACCATGATGCCCGTTTCGCGGACCAGAAACTCGCTTTTGATGCCGTCGTACATGACCGCCGCCGTATAGGTGGTCGGCCGCTGGATGAACTTGAACGCTCCTTTGAACCAGACCCGTGTATCCCGGAGTTTGGGCGTGGCAAACAAGCTGAACTGTTCTTTGCTTGTCTGGTCTTGCGCGTAAGCGTCGTATCCGTACAGAAATCCGCCGCCCACTTTGACGGTGGCGTATTTCCCATGAAACTCGTTCCAACTCACCAGCCGGCGTGCCGGCTGCGGATCGTCCTCGTCACCGGCTTCGAGTGTATTGTCGAAGGTTGCAGACTTCGCCCCCGGCTGCTGTTGAGCGTGCAACATCAACGGCAGCCATAACAGAATGGCCAGGGGCATCTGGGCGAAGCCGGCAGTTCTTCCTTCCATGGTGGTTTGTTCAGTAGGTCTCGAACAGTTTCTGGATCTGCTCCGGCGTGCGTTGGCTCAGCAGTGCCAATGAGAGCAGTATCCTGGCTTTTTGCGGGTTCAGCTCGTCTGAGGCGATGAATCCCAGCTTATCGTCTTCGACCTCGACGTTCCGGCCGACTGTACCCGTCGGCACCCGCGAGCTGCGCACAACCACAGTGCCTTTTTTCACAGCACTCGCTGCCGCGTGCAGTGCCGCTTTGTTCATGTTGCCGTTTCCGACACCGGCGATCACGATGCCTTTAGCTCCATTCGCCACTGCGCAGTCGATCAAGTCGGGTGACATGTCCAGGCTGGCGAAGATGATGTCGACACGCGGTATCTGTGTGACATTCGTGATGTCGAACTCCGACTGGTTCGTGTGTTTCCACTCCGGCTTCTTGTAGAAATCGTTTTTCCCGTAGTTCGCCGTGCCAACGAGGCCGCGAAGAGGCGACATGAAGGTCTGTACCGCAGTCGTGCTGGTCTTGGTCAATGAGTGCGCATCGAGAATCTGGTCATTCATCACCACCAGCACACCGCGTCCGCGCGCTCGCGGGTCGGCCGCGACGCCCACCGCGTTGAAAAGGTTCAGCGGACCGTCGGCACTGACTGCGGTCGAGGGCCGCATCGAGCCGACCATCACCACAGGTTTGTCCGTCTTCACGGTCAGATTCAGAAAGAATGCGGAGTCTTCCATGGTGTCGGTGCCGTGGGTGATCACAAACCCATCCACATCATTCGACTTCGCGAGATCATTGATACGTTTTGCGAGTTTGAGCAGGATATCGAAGCTCATGTCCTGCGATCCGACGTTCGATATCTGTTCCCCCTTGATGTTCGCGAGGTCCTTGATTCCGGGAACGGCGGCAATCATGGCATCAATCGTCACGGCGCCGGATGTATATCCTGCCTGAGTTCCGGTGGCCGCAGCGCCGGCGATCGTACCGCCGGTAGCCAGGATGAGGATGTTCGGTTTGTTCGTCTGGGCAGAAGCCGCCGTGGCGTGCGCGAGCGCCACAGCGATCAGCATCGCGATCCAGGTCTTATGAAACGATTTCATTCTCATGTCCTCACCTACTTTTGTTGCTAGTTATTCCTGTCCAGATTGGTCAGCTTGACGGGATCGAGTAGATCTTTGATCTGTGGCTCGGTCAGAATCTGGCGTTCGCGGATGATTTCAAGGATTCCTTTTCCGCTTTGATAGGCCTCGTTCGCGAGTTCCGTTGCCTTGTCGTATCCGATGATCGGGTTCAAAGCGGTGACAATGCCGACCGTCGTCTCCATGTAGTGGGCCAGCACCTTTTCGTCTACGGTGATCCCATCCACGCAGAGAGTCCGGAAGGCCTTCGAGGCGTTGTGCAAGAGGTCTTGCGACTCCATGATGGCCAGCCCCTCGATCGGCTCGTATGCGTTGAGCTCGAGCTGTCCGGAATGGGCTGCCAGAGTCACGGTGTCGTCGTTCCCCATGACCCGGAACGCGACCAGGTTCACCATCTCGGGCATGACGGGATTGACCTTGCCCGGCATAATCGAAGAACCCGGTTGCAGCGCTGGCAGGTCGATTTCATTGAGGCCGGCTCGGGGGCCTGAAGCGAGCAGGATCATGTCGCTCGCGATCTTGGACAGCTTCACGGCAGCACTCTTGAGCGCCGAGGAGTAGGCCACGAATCCTTCCTGGTCCCAGGTGGCGGCGATCATATCGCTTGCCGGCACGATCGGCTTGCCGGTCAGCATCGCCAGATACTCCGCGCATTTTTCGGCGTATCCCTTTGGGGCATTCAGGCCGGTGCCGATGGCCGTCGCGCCCATATTGACCGCATAAAGATGCTTCTCGGCGTCGCGCAGGAATTGAATTTCCGTATCTATCGCGTCGGCATAACCACGGAACTCCTGTCCAACGGTCATCGGGACCGCGTCCTGCATTTCCGTGCGGCCCATCTTCAGGATCTTGATGTAGGCGTCGCCTTTATTCCGGAATGAAGTCGACAGCTGTTCCAGCTCCGCAATCAATTTGTCGTTGCGCAGCAGAAATGCGACCTTGAGCGCTGTCGGATAAGAGTCATTGGTGGATTGCGACATGTTCAGATCGTCGTGCGGCTCGATGACCTTATAGTCGCCCTTGTTGTGGCCGGACAGTTCGAGCGCCACATTCGCCAGCACCTCGTTGGCATTCATGTTGGTCGAAGTGCCCGCGCCTCCCTGGTACCAGTCGACCATGAACTGATCGTTATAGCGGCCATTACGGAGAGCATCGGCTGCCTTCTCGATTGCTGCCAGCTTATCGGCCTTCATCGCCCCGACATCGGTATTGGCGCGCGCCGCTGCCAGCTTCACAATCGCCCAGGCCTGGATGAACTCCGGATAGCGATTGATCGGAACCCCGGAAATCTGGAAGTTCTCCAGTGCGCGGGATGTCTGGACCCCGTAGTAGGCATCGGCGGGAACTTCCTTTTCGCCAAGAAGGTCCTTTTCGACGCGTGTTGCCGGCATTGCTTTCCCCGGCGCCTGCCGGGGCGCCTGCGTTTGTGATGGTTCTTTCTGTGCCGCTCCGTAAGAGAACGAGCTTGATAGGAAAGCGAACGCTCCGGCAATCGTGCTTAGAACAATGGTCTTGTGCATATCGGCTCCCGCCTGAAAAAATCAAAAGCTACACGCCGGGTTTAGCAATCGGTACGCCCGGAACATGTCTTTGCCGCGGGACCAGTTATGTTTTTGGACCGGGTCGGTAGTTCTTCAGACCGTTTGTCGCGGAAAGATCACTGGAAGACAAAGATCGGCTCGTTTCATCCGATGAATGGTGTGGTCTCAATCAAGGGGCTGGACCTCGCTCATGCCTGAGCGGGGCTGCGGAAGTACCGCTTACTCACCAGGAATGCTCTCGGGGAAAAGTCAGTACCACCTCCGCGCAGGAGTCATTTCTGGCCACCAGCCGCGCAATCGTGAGCGGACATTTTATCCACTATCCATAATTGGCCATCCACTGTTCCCGCGGCCGCGGTCGGCTGAAAAACGGCCTCCAGGTTTTCGGCGCTCCAGACGGTAACGGGTCGTGCGTCGGATTGCGCTTGCCAGTTACCGTCGTTTGTATAACTTATGCCCGCCAGGGGATACTGGATTGCCGGATGAAACCCGTCAAACCTGGCGCTATCGGGCAGGCCATAAGTCTCCTTCATTTGAAGGAGGAATTCATCGGCGCCGAGTGCTTTATCGTTGCGCAGTAGAATCTCTATTGCCATCGCTCGCTCCGTCCGGCCACAGAAAGCGATGTTGATCTGCTCCATAGCGATTCCGTTCTTTGGCGCCATTCCGAACAGACCTGTTCCGGCATTGGTACTGTCCAGCACGACGACGTTGTTGTCGGCGGACGGCGCTGAAGGTTTCTTGAGACGGGAGAGGGCGCTCGAAATCTGAGTAGAAGAGAGTCCCTGGCTCTTCAAATAGCCTGCATTGATTTCATCGAGATTCTGCATCGTTTCGTTGAAATTGCGGCCAAATAAGGCGCGAATGTTGCCGTCAATCGTAGATTGAAAGAGGAGCAGCGCCATGATCAGGGAAATCATTGCAGCAGATTATCCTGAAATGGCTGGGAATTTGCCAGGCCGCTGCCGGTGGCGATAGACTGAAGCGCGATGAGGTATTCGCGGCGTGGTTTCTTTCTGGGATCGCTGAGCCTGCCGCTGATTCTTCTGGGATGCAGGGGCGAGAGCAAGGACGCGGCGAAGCCGCAGGTTGTGGATCTCGTGATCGAGTCCGATGGCGATTTTCTGGCCTACAAGCCCGACGAGGTGACCTGCCGGACCGGAGCGATGGTCCGTGTCACCTTCCGCCACAAAGGACGTTATTTGAGTGCGCTTCACAATTGGGTCCTTGTCTTTCCCGATCAAATGGAGCCGGTGGATAAGGAGGCGGAGAAGACGAACGGCGTTATCGCGGAAGGTGATCCGCGTGTCATTGCAGCGGTTCCCATGTGCGGGAGAGGCGAAATGGTGATGACGCAATTCCTCGCGCCCGCTCCCGGAGACTATCCCTTTTTCTGTTCCACTCCCGGCCATGCCGTCGACATGAACGGGATTTTGCATGTGACGGCCTAATCCATTCTTCGAAGAGAGGTATGAGCATGAAACGTACGCAAAAGAGTTTGTCCCTTGTCGCAGCCGCCGGGCTCGCCTTGGCGTCGTTTGCGTTGCCGCTGGCTGCGCCACGCGAAGCGCAAGCGCGACAGCGCGCAGCCTTAATACAATTGAAGTCGCCCGACGACGTCAAAACGACACTCCGGCTTCTTGTTCAGGTGTCCAACGATTTCAAGCGGCAAATCACCAACAAAAACTTTGCCCGCGTGCCGCACGAGTTTATGGAATACACGGAAGCCGCCGGCGGCCTGCGCATGGCGATCAGCGGAGAGCCGGCCGACTTCAAAGCGAAAGTCGAGGCGCGGCTGAAGCCGGCAGTGGCTGCGTATCAGAAGGTTTCTGATATGAGCTCGACCACTCCCGACCCCGATAAGCTGATGGCGGAACACGCGAAAGCGGTGATGGCCATGAACGCGATTTTCGGTCTCTTTCCGGCAGAGTTCCGCCCCGACCCCAACGCGCCTCCGCCGGGCGGCCGCCGCGGACAGAGGAACTGAATGTAGCTTGAACACATCAGACTCCAAGCTGGACCAGGTGCCGTTTCACGCGCACGTCGAACTTCTCCAACGGTTCCTGGCCCATCGCGACGAAATCGTCGACAGGATACAAGGGCTGCTGAACGCCCAACGAAAGCCGATCCAATACCTGCAGGGCGGTCCGCTTCTGTCTCGTCAGTTTGAGGATTGCTTCTTCACACTCACTGGCGTCACCCACGGCCAATCCAGTCTCAGGGGTCAATTGGAAGAAGCGCACTGGGCAGGCGGATTCAGGCCTCGTAAGAGCCCTGGACTGCACAATGATCTGGTCGATCCGGCGGAGATGATGGTGCGGGCCTTTCATCTGTGGCGGCAGACTCATTGGCCGGGTCACAATGGCCGCGTTCGATACGCCAACACTCTGTTTAACTTGTATGTGATACGGTGCCTTGCGCTGTTGAGTATGCGGCTGTGGGATGCCGGCGATGCCGTTTCGCCCGGCGCCCCAGACCGGATCGAAGACCGGCTCGCGCAAGTTCAAGGCCTGCTCGACCAGCTATGGAGAATTACACCGGCCGATCAGCCGGTGCTTGTGCGCGATGCGCGATGGCTGATCCCGCTGGCACAGAGCCCCACGACCGATGAACTGGCCGGGTATTTTGAAATCGCGGAACAAATTGCAGAGACCCTTTCAGAAGCGGACCGGCTTGAAATCCAGAAAGCCGGCGTTCGCATGGCCGGCGGACACCTCCGTTCACAGCTTCGCCACGTCACTGTGCAGAAGGGCGTGTCTATTAATGAGAACAGCCTGGTTCTGAACACGCGCAGATCCAATGCCCTTGATCTCGCCCTGCTGATTCAAGGTCTCGTGCCGCTGCTCCAGGCTTATGAACAGGCCGGGCGCAGCAATCAACAGAACAGACTCGAACTTGCTGCCGCCATTTGCCAGGGGATTTCTCCGGATCCGGAGTTGTTCCTGAATCGTCTCGACTTGCTGGGTCCGTACAGCATGATCGAGCATCTCTTCATCACGACGGATCGCGATGGGCAGGTTGTCTATACGCCCATGGGACGGCGGCACCTTCAGCTGGTCCAAGAGTACGAGGTACGGATCAGTCGGCTGTCGAAGCAGTTGTATGATGACTGTCAACATTTCAGGCCGGTTGAAGGCGCCTATTCCCCATACGGCGTACTTTATGGGTTTTCATCCAATCTCATCGAGCATATGGCGTTCAAGACCTTACAGCCCGACGCCGTGACACGCTTCAGTCTGGAAGATGTCTTTGCCGGTGGGGAAGCCGGCAAGCTCGCCTGGGTGAACGGCTGGCGAAAGTTACCCCACATCAAACCGGAAGTGGCAAAGCTATTCGAGTACCCCCGACAGTTCGCCGAAGACATTTTCGCCCGTATCGAGCAGGCACTGCGCCGGCGCGTTTCCGATGGTGAGGCGAACGCTGCTGTCAAAACCGGCCGCCTGTTCATCGTCTCGGGGGAGGATCTACAGGCTGATTCGAAGACGCCGCGGAGTCCGGATCTGCCGCTGCAATATATCCGATCTTCAGACCTGCAGATTATAGCGGCGCACAAGGCTCATTCTTATGATCAGGCGCAGCTCCTGCACGGCCGGCTGGAAGGGGAGTTCGTCCTCAGTTATCAGACGTCAGGTGGATGGGTTGCCATAACAAAGGACATCCTCACTGAAGTTTTAGGTGCCGGGCACGAGGCGAAGATTGTTGAGCTGCCCCCTGTGGCCGCTGGAGTGTTGCGGTTGATGTGTCCCAATCTGGTTATTTCTTCCGGGTCCTCTTTAACAAAGGATGGATAGGCGTCATTTGATCTCTTTCAGTTGAGCGGCCAGCTCTTCATAAACGGCTCGTCGGGAAACAGCTCGAGATCGCGAACAGGAGGAGCAGACGAACTCAGGCGCGGATCGCCGTCAGTTTGTGAACGCAGGTCACCGCGAGGGAGCCATCGCCGACGGCAAACCCGACTCGCTTCGTCGATCCGGCCCGAATGTCACCGGCCGCGAGGATTCCGGGAATCGTAGTTTCCAGTGGACACGGTTCACGATCCTTGAGAGGCCACTGGCCGGAGCGCAGCGCATCGATTCCCGTAAGGATGTATCCCAGGTCGTCCCGCTCAATTCCTTCCGGCAGCCAGGCGCCGCCGGGGTCCGCACCGATAAAAACGAAGACAGCAGCAAGGGGGATCGTCTTTCCGGATTTCAGAGTCACGCTGTCGAGCCGGCGCTCGCCATGCACGGAAGCGATGGCTTCACCCTCGTGGACGATGATGTTGGAGGTTCCGCGGATTCGATCGACCAGGTAATCGGACATCGCCGGTCCGAGGCGGCTTCGAATGAGCAGGTGAACCTCTCGTGTCCTGCAGCACTCGGCGAGGAACATTGCAGCCTGACCAGCCGAGTTTCCTCCCCCGACAACCGCGACATCCTGCGCATCATACAGAACCGATTCGACGGATGTGCATGCATAGTGGACTCCGGCGGATTCGAAACGGTCTGCGCCTTCGGCATCGAGTTTTCGCCAGCCCACGCCGGCCGCGATCAATACGGTGCGAGCGAAGAGCTTTGTGCCGCAGTCGAGATGCAAGAGATGACCTTCCTCGGGCGTCGAGACCGCTTCGATCGTTTCAACGATCACCGGCGCCACCATCTTTGCGCCGAACTTGAGCATCTGCAGAGCGCTCCGCGTGGCCAACTCGGCTCCGGAAAGCCCGCTCGGGAAACCGATGAAGTTTTCGATCCTGGAGGAGGCGCTGGCCTGACCACCCGGACCCACACGGTCGAGAACCACAGTAGAGACGCCTTCGGACGCGGCATAGACCGCCGCCGCCATGCCGGCCGGCCCCGCCCCGATAATCGCCAGATCCACAGGGCCCGGCGGACAGTGACGCCATACGCCGGCCGTCTGCGCAAGTTCCCGCAGACCGGGATTGATCAATTGCCGTCCATCGCCGAATTCAATAACAGGTGATCTTTTCGGAGATCCCCACGACTCCATCAATTGCTGTCCCCGCTCCGAAGCGGAGTCGTACCAGGTAAACGGAACGAAATTCTTGAACAGAAATTCGCGCACGAGTGTGGTGTCTTTACATTTTCCGGGTCCGACAACCTTCAGTCCGAACCCGCCGGTTTCGGCGAGCAGACGCCGCCGCTCCTGAATGGCGACCAGCATCGTTTCTCCGATGTGCGGCAGTTTGTTCATAACCTCCCGTACCCGGTCTCCCGGCACCCGGAGCAGTTGCGTCTTGCCGCGCGCCACCGCCGTTACGATTACCGGCCGCCCCGTCAACAGATCGATGTCGCCGGCAAAATGCCCGGGGCCGTGGGTCACAATTGGACTGTACCCGTCTCCGGGATTCTGCATTTCCAACCCACCGGACTCGACGACAAATAGATCCACCTCCGCGTCGCCGGCATGAAAAACGACTTCGCCGTCTTTAAAAGAACATGCGGTGGCCATTGGCCTGAGCAACTCGATGTCGGTTGCTGTAAGGCTTGGAAAGGCGATGCCTGTCGGCGCAGTAATTGTTGGCATGTCTTTATTCTAGCTGTTCGGAGTCAAGGATGCGCCACGGAAGGGAAGGGAAGGGAACGGAACACAAGAAGCACAAACAAAACACAAGAAGCACAAGAACATAAGTTTGCGAGCCCGCTTCTTGTGCCTTTTGTGTCCTTTTTGTGCTTCTTGTGTTCCGTTTCCGTTCCCGATCCCGTTGGGCTTAAGCCAGCTACCGCTGGATCGCCGTCCGCAGGATAGCTGGTTGAACCGTGGGCACGCCGGGTCTTGCGATGCCAAAGTGCGGAAGCGAGCCGTCGAAGTCGCCCGGTTTGTACGATGCGATCTTATCCGGTTGCGCATCGCGATCCACGACCACGCCGAACCAGGGCAGCATCATTTCCTGCGAGGTCATTTCGCCCCACATGGCGGCTTGATCGGGCGACGGATTCTGCGGATTGTTCGCCGAATTGTCATGGTGCGCGGTAACGATCATCCGCGTGCCCTTGGTGACTTTGATCGGTTCGGCGACCTCATAGCCAAGCTGCCAGTGGAAGTTGAACTTTGCGCTGAGCACCGTTTGTTCGCGCCCATCCGGATAAACCAACTTGAACGTCATGTCTTTTCCGCGCAGGTGCATGTGCGGCATGAACCAGACGAGTTCGGCGTCCTGGTTGAACGTCAATTCGCCTTTGGTTTCGTAGTTCTTTTCACCGGCCGGGATCGGTTTACGCGCGTCCACCAGATGCTCGGGCGCCATGATCACGAAGCGGCGTTGCGCGGGCGCTTTTGCCAGGGTGAAGCCGATCCTGGTTTTGTCGGACGTCTCCTTTCCGTTCGGTGTGTAATGCACTTCAATCCGGATGGGCTTCCCGCCTCGAATGAGTTTCGCGGAGTTCGAGAAGCGGAAATCCAGCGGGGAACTGCCCGGAGCATAGACGGCCTCCATGGTCGTGAAGGCTCCCTGCCCGGTCTGGCGCTCGCGCATTCGGACAAACTGATCGGAATAGGAGCCGCCCTGGCCTGGAAACCGGCCGAGGAGGTCATTGACGACGACAGATTTCGCAGCGAAGGCCTTTTCAACTTTCTTCACTTGAGCTTCCGTTGTGCAGTCGCCGCATACGGTGACCGACGGATGATCGACGAAGCTGACCGTCGTTTGCTCCGGAATCTGAACGATCACATGGTGCACCACAGACGGATCTCCTGGACGAATTTCGATGGATGTCACCCAGGTGTCTTCCTTAAAAGGATTGGGAACGAAAAACGACTGGATCTCTCCAATACCCTTTGCGGGGACGGGGTGCGCTTCGGGCATCGAGACGACCACGTCCGGTTTGATCCGCCAACCGTCCGTAAATTGAAGGTCTGCCGGTTTATCGGCCGGATCGCCCTCGGGGGCGCCGCGATCGGCCCAGGCCGTGATCGTACGGATGTCGTCGGCCGTCAGTTTCGGTGCATTGCGGAACTCGCCATAATGCGGATCCGCAAACCACGGCGGCATCTGTTTATTGATAACTGCAGCTTTGATCGCCTTCGCCCAGGGGCGGGCGTTCGGATATGTCAACAAAGACATGGGCGCGATACCGCCGGGGCGATGACAGGTCTGGCAGTTATTCTGAAGAATAGGCAGAACATCCTTATTAAAGGTGACGAGCGGAGCTTGATCGGGAGGAACCGAAGTGGAGGAAGTCTCGGTTCCCAATGCCGTCATTGCCGCCAACAGAAGGAAAACAACAGGTCGAGTCATACTGTGCTCCCAATTCTGAAGAGGACCGTTTTGGTTTCGAAACTCGGGGTTACGGATTTATAGACAACGTCGGGAGGGAATTGGTTCCATTAATTTGTTGTGGTGGCGCACAAAGAGCTGTTTCCTTGCGCCTTTTGTGGTTAAGCGATCGGGTTGACGCCTTCGATGCCGAGGTGGGCACAGGCATTGAGAAGGTGCCGGTCGTTCGAATAGAGACACGCGAAACCTTCAGCTTTCGCGGTGACCAGATGCAAAGCGTCGATCGAACGCAGGAAAATGGCTTTATCCAATTTCGAAAAGAGGCTGCGTACTTCATCGAGCAGGGCTTCCGTCGGGCTGACCAGACGCCACAAGCCGTCGCTCAAGTCTTTCGCGAATTGACCTTGTAACGCCTTGAACACCCGGGGTTCCACCGTCCCTTCCCTGTATTTCCGGTGAAATGCGGCGGAGATCTCGGCCACGGCTATGCGCGACGTCACCACGATTCCCGCCGTCCCGGCCAACGCGCGCACCACATCGCGGCCAGGCTCATTGACATAAAATTTGGCGATCAGTGCGGAATCGAAGTAAACAGGAGTGACCGGTGGAATTCCTTCACCGGTCTCGGTCTTCATTGATGATCTCTTCAACCGGCTTACCGGCCGCGGGCAGGTCGAGCGCAGCCGCAAACTTCTTCAGCGGTCTCCACTTTTTAAACAGGTTCTCCTCCGGTTCGCTGCTGACCGGCACCAGCTTTGCTACAGGTACGTTTCGATCGCGCACGAGGATTGCCCCGTACTTTTGCGCATTGCGTACCCAGGCGCCGGTCCGGCGATGCAATTCCCGAATCGAGATTTCCTTCATGTGTGACATCGTGACACATCTGTGTCCAGACCGTCAATCAGCCGCCCGGCCTTCTTCCAAACGGCAAGACGTCCCGTTGTGCAAAGCCCTCCCGGCCCGTTAGTCGTTAGTCGATAGGCTTCTCTTCTGCGTGATCGATGATGATGACCGGAACCGAATGTGTGCCTTTCTCCAGTTTCAGTCCGAGTTTTTCGATCGCCTCGAAATACGTGACGCCGCCCGGATCCACAGCCCCGGTGGCGCCGGGTTGTCCTCCTCCGGGAAGTGCGCCGCGCGGTGTCCACAGCACGGTAAAGTCATACCCACCCTGCAGTCCAGAGTTGTCGATGACCGGATGGTCGATATAGGCGGACGCCATCTGCGGCATCAGCTTGATGAATTCCGCCAGCGTTTCGTTGGTGCAGGTGAAGGCTTGCATCGGTCCGCCGGCGTTCGCCGGAACCGCGCCTGGATCCGGCTTGCAACCGGCCCGCTCCGAAGCTTCGGCTTTCTTCATTTTCGATTCGCTTTTGGCGACAAGAGCATAAACGGTTACCGGACGGTTTTCAGTGTGCATCTGTAACTTGAAACGTTCCTCGAGCGTGTTGCGCAGCATCATCAGAGCCACGTTGATCGGTGGCGGGATGTCCCTGCCGCCATCCCGGGTGGGAGCGCCGATGCCCGTGCTGGGCGCTTTTGCGACAATTGTCCAGTGCGTGGTTTCGATAAATTTCGGTCCAACGATAAAGTCGGCAACCGTATTTGGAAGGATCTGGTTCGCCATACCGATCAGGTCCCGCAAGGTGCCCCTGGCGTTGATCCTGCCGCCCTGGGTGTACTGAATGCCGACTCCCTGCGTTCCCGGGTCGCTGGGTTTGATCTCGGCTGCTTCGAACTCCGGCTTCTCGGGAGGTAAAGCTTCCGCAACTCCCGCCGGGTTGTCGGTCGGTTTCCGGTCGACGCTATCCACAACGATAACCGCCGCCGCAATCTGCCGAAGTTCGAGCTTCAGGCAGAGTTGTTTGTCCACGGCGTCGAAAACGGAAATACCGTCCGCGCCGGCTTGAGCGAGCAAGCCACGGGCAGTCCATTTGAGGTCGAAGTCCCACGCGCCTTGCAGGTTCGTCTGGTCCACGACCGGATGATCGATGTAACCGTTGGCCATTTGGTGAAGATTCTCGGCGATCTGGGCGGTCGTCAGGTTATGGCACGACACCACTTGCAACGGAATCACGCCCGGCTGCGGTTGACCCTGTGGCTGTCCCTGGCATCCGTTCTGGCTGCCATCGGATTTCTTCAATTTGTGCGCGCCTTTCCCGAGCGTCAGCGCATAGGTCGGCAGAGGTTTGTTGTCATTGTGAATCTTGAGGGCAAAACGGTCGGCAAGCAGCGATTGAAGCATCAGCCGGGCCGTTTCGACGCTTACGTTCGGCGGCGTCCTGGCGATGACATCGAACCGATCGGATGCCAGCCAGTTCGGGCCGCCGGAAACCTTGTCATCGGTCACGTTGTAGGCCCTGGTAATAAGGTCGACCATCGATGCATTTCGCAGTTCGAACCGCCCCCCGCGGGGGGACACCGCCGCTGGCGCCCGCCAGTTGGCCTAACCCGCTGGGGGCGCTGGCATGAACGTCCGCGATTTCAAATGCGGGCAGTTTCTCTGTGGATTGCCCCAGCAGCGTGCAAGACAAGGCAAAAATTCCGCCGATGAATGCGAGTTTTCGTGTCATTCACCCCCCCTTTTGTGGAAAAGCGTAAGGACTTGCTGATATATACGCTCTTGGACGCCGTTTATTAACCGCTCAGTACCTTTTTTCTGACAGTCACACCGAGACACCGATCTTTGCCGTTTGGTTCCCGAATTATTTTATGGAACCAAACGGAGGCGGATTACGTCAATGTGACGAATGACAAATCTCTGGCAGGATCTTGTGTATGGATGCCGGTTGATGCTGAAAAAACCGGCGTTTACCATCGTCGCCGCGTTGTCGCTGGCCTTGGGCATCGGCGCCAATACGGTCATTTTCAGCCTGATCAATACCACGCTGCTCAGGCCTTTGCCGTTTCCAGATGCCGGAAAAATCGTCGTACTCTGGTCCGTTCCCCTCAAAGATCGGACACAGCAGAACTCCATTCCTTACCTGGGCTATGCGACTTACCGTGACAAGACTCAGAGTCTGGAGTCGATCGGAGCCCTGACCGGCAGCATCAAGAACCTGGGCGGTGAGAAAGAGGGCGCCCCTGCGGAGCGGATCAGCGGTTATGGCTTCAGTCCCGCAATCTTTCGCGCTCTTGGAGTCAAACCGGCGCTTGGGCGGCTGTACACCGACGAAGAAGATCAGGTGGACAACTGGGCGCCGGTCATTGTCATTACAGACCGGCTTTGGAAACGTCATTTCAACCACGATCCCGACGTCATCGGTAAGACGCTGCTGCTCGATCAGAAGCCGGTAACCGTGATCGGCGTATTGCCGCAGGACTTCACATTCTTCAGCGACGATGTCGATTTCATCTGTCCGCTCGAGGTCAACAGGAACCAATCGATCAGCAAACAGGGATTCATCATTGTTCTCGGCCGGCTGAAAAAGGGTGTCCCGATGCGGCAAGCCCAGGCCGAAGCCGATGGGATTGCGGCGCAACTGGCATCCTCCGATCCTGAACGAAATAAGGGCAATGGAGCGCAGCTGCAGACGCTGCAGGACGCGGTCTACGGCGGCTTCCGGAATCCGTTGCTGCTGCTTCAGGGCGCTGTCGGTTTTGTGCTGCTGATCGGCTGCGCGAATGTCGCCGGCATGCTGCTGGCTCGCGCCGCTTCACGCCGTACGGAAGTCGCCGTACGGACGGCCCTCGGCGCCGGACGCTGGCGGATCGTTCGTCAGCTCATCACCGAGAGTTTTCCCTTATCGTTGCTCGGCGGCATCATCGGCGTGTTTTTGTCCTGGGGAGGGCTCAAACTATTCGTCCTGGCCGCGCCTCCGGGCTTCCCGCGCCTGGACGAGCTGTCGATCGATTTCTCGGTTCTGATTTTCACCGCGTTTATTGTCATGCTGACGGCTGTCATCTTCGGCGTAGCTCCCGCACTGCAGGCTTCGAAAGCGGACCTCGTCAGTTCGCTCAAAGAGTCGGGCCGCAGCGGCATGGATGGTATAACGCGGCAATACTTGAGAAGCGTTCTGGTCGCGCTACAAATCGCGCTGGCGCTGGTTCTGCTGATCGGCGCGGGGCTGATGATCAACAGTTTTATCCGCGTCCAGAAGAACGATCTCGGGGCGGATTCCCGGAATATCCTGACGTTCGATTTCCGTTTTGCTCAGACCGACACCATCAAACCTTTCGGCAGGTATCGCGGGCTCGGCTTATGGGATGTCCTCCCCCTTCCGGCGTTGACATTCGATCGGGTTGCGGAGCGGATGCGCAGCGTCCCCGGGGTTTTATCTGTGGCTGCGATCAATCGGCCTCCTCTGGCTTCCGGTGGACTACAAATGTCTTTTCTGATCGAAGGCCATCCGGCCCCGGCCCAGAATCCATCTTCAGCAAATGGACCGCAGGAACAGGGGCAATCCGCGGACTATTTTTCAATCACCCCGAATTTTTTCGCGACCATGAAAATACCTGTGCTGCGTGGCCGCGATTTTGACGCACACGACACGGCGGCCGCGACTCCCGTCATCATCATCAGTCAGACGATGGCGCGCCGCTATTTCCCAAATGAAGAGCCGCTCGGGAAACGGATCACGCTCGATTTCGTGCCCGATGAGCGGCCTCGCGAAGTTATCGGAGTCGTGGGAGATACGCGGACGAACCGCCTTCAAAAGGAACCTGTCCCCACGCTGTACGTGCCGCACGTCCAGCAGACGCCGAGATGGATGGGACCGGCGTGGGGCGATCGCGCCGGAATGTTTTTCGTGCTGCGCACATCCGGCGACCCGATGAGTATGGTCGAAACCGTCAAACGCGCCGTCGCCGACGTCGACCTCACGCGGCCGGCCTCGAATTTCCGCACCGTGGAGCAGAATCTCAATCAGCAGACTCAGTATCTGCGCCTGTATATTCTCCTGCTTGGAATCTTCGGCGCTATTGCCGCGACACTGGCGGCCATCGGCATTTATGGAATCATGGCGTATTCCGTGGCCGAACGCACCCGCGAGATCGGTATTCGCATGTCGCTCGGCGCCGGCTCGCTCGATGTGGTCATGATGGTCATGCGGCATGCTCTGGTGCTGGTCGCCATCGGGTGGCTCGCCGGTCTCTTGAGTTCGTTCGCGCTGACGCGCCTCATCCAGAGCGGCCTGTACGGCGTCACCGCAACGGATCCGGCAACGTATGCGGTCATCTCGCTCCTCCTCGTCCTCGTTGCGACGAGTGCCTGTTTGATACCCACCCTGCGGGCGCTGCGCGTCGATCCGACGATCGCCCTGCGCTATGAATAAGAGGGGTCGCACACCTGAATTCCCGAATTCAATTCGGGAATTCAGGTGTGCG
>DASXLG010000020.1 GCA_036496425.1 Terriglobia bacterium
TGGTCGACTGGACCGGCATGCGTACCACGAACGATGCCGTAATATCCGGCACTCGCCATGGAGATCGCCAGGACGATCATTCCCAGATTGAAAACAAGGTGGTGCGGAATGAACTTCTTCGGCGGGAAAGCGCACTGCGCAACAACGCCGCACGATCCGACCAGAATTGCCGGCTGGGTGCCGAGCATCATCAGCGCAACCAGCACTACCGTCGTAATGAGCGAAAGAGAAGAACCGCCGACCAGCCGGACCTTCGCATGTCCGCCCACAATCGCCAGGAAAATCAGCAGCGAGAAGTAGGGGAAGTCGACAGTTCCGGCGTGCAGCAAAGCCTGAAGCAGGCCGCCCGCTCCCACCAGGCCGAACAACACCACGGCCGTGCGTGCCTGCACCGGAAGACTTCCGAATTGTGCCTTCGCGCTCACATCCAAACCTCTTCCTTGTGCTTATCGGCAGAAATGAATAAAAAATTATTGGAAATTCGAAACTGGAAGTTGGAAATTGGAAATCCGATTTCGAATTTGTAATTTCTAGTCTCGAATTTCCAATAGGTTCCGAAACGGTAATCTGGGGCGGCTGCGCCTAGTTGACCGAACCCTCTTCAGGCGGCGAGGTCTTCTTCCTCGTCCGCTTGGCCGGCGCGACGGCGGTCTTTCGGGGCGCGACCGCCTTTCGTTTGATGCCGGTACTGACCCGCCGTTTCCTGGCCGGCTTTTCTTCGGCCAAGGGCTCGGCAGCTTCGGCGGCCAGAGGCTGTTCGGCTTCTTCCACGTCGGTCTCAGGTTCGGATTCGGACTGCGCTTCCGCGCTGTCCTCAGAATCGGAAATAACCGAAGGCGGCTGGTGCAGATGCTGGAGAGTCGGATCATTTTCAACGTCGTAGATCGCCGGCGACGGTGCCGCCTGTTCGTCGCTGCGGCCGCCCGAACGCTGCCCCTGCGCCATCTGATTTCCAGGATAGACTCTGAGAATCCCCTGCCGATTCCGCTCCAGACGGAACAACCCTGCACGCTGGCCGGATCGAACCGCTTCCAGAAAGCTGTGAAACCCGTAACGATGCTCGTCAAATGTCGGCAGAGTGTTCTTGATGAACTGCTTGACGTTCCGCAGATACATCGGCCAGTGCGGCGTAATGTGGGAATTCTGAAACGCTTCCTGCATTGCCCGCACGCCCTCTTCCGCCTGCATTGGTGTCGGCATCGGTGTCGTCACATTCGGAGCGGGCAGATTCGGAGCGGGCAGGCTCGGAACGGGGGCTCCGGCAGGCGCAGCTTCAAGCGCCTGGCCATTGGAGGGGACCACTGCCGGGACAGGAATTGCCGGCGCTTCCTCTTCGCCTTCAACCAGAGATTGATCTTTGAGTTCAACAAGAAGGCTGCGATCGACCTGTTTCAGGTTAACGTATCCGGCGGCCGCCATCTTTTCGATGAAATCACGGAAAGTGCTGGCACCGTAGTCCCGCTCGGTAAAGGTCGAATCCAACTGCAGCAGCGTACTCTTCAAAAGACCGAGCTGCGGCGACACCTCGCGATCCGTCAGGACCTTCAAGGCGCGGCGAACGAGCGGAAACGCTTTTGCGAGATTGGGATCCGCGACAGCTGTGCGCGTGCGTTCGGCGGCTGGCCGCCGCGGGATGGACGGCGCAGAAATCAGATTTTCGTAGGCGATGAATTCATGGCAGTTCTTCTGGAGAATGGCACTGGTAAAATTACGGCCGCCGACCACCAGAACTTTCTTGTCGTACTGTTTGAGTTTTTCGACCAGGGCAATGAAATCGCTGTCGCCGCCGACAATAACAAAGGCATTGATGTGGTTGCGCGTGAAAGCCATCTCGAGTGCGTCCAGCGCCAGGTTGATGTCGGCGCCGTTCTTGTCGCCCCCGGGCGTGAGATTCCGCTGCACCATTTGTATGGCGTGCTGCGTCATGCTCCGGCTGTGTTCGCCGGCCCGCTTCCAGTCGCCGTAGGCGATCTTGGTAACGACTTCTCCGCGTTCCTTTATGGCCTCGAGAACTGCGCCGATGTCGAAGTGGCGATTGAGAGTGCTTTTGACTCCAATCTCGATATTATCGAAGTCGATGAATACAGCGATCTTTAACCTATCCTCTACCATCCACTTAGATTAGCAGAAAATAGGGGCCTATTTCTTGAATAGGTTATCGAACGCGCTGCGGGCATCGGACGGCTTGACCGGGGATACATGGCCCTGAGGGTTGCCGCCGCCGGAATCCCGGGTTTCCCGTTCAATGGATGTCCGGGCCATGAAAAGATCACAATGATTGCGAAGATCCTTCTTCGTGATGCGTTCCGGAATCGGCTGGGTGCATTGGAATTGCGCCGCTGTGTCGAAGTGGCGGCAGTTCTTGCAGGCGTGCAGATCGGCCTTGCATTTCGGGCACTGGCTTTCGTAATTGATTTCGGCGGTGGTCGGAACAATCGTGCCGCATAACGAACAGCGTAAAACTTCCTGGAAGCCAGGCATGTGCATCGGGCGGGGAGCTTCCCTGGCTTTGGACCCACGCGGTCCGCCCTTGGGTTTTTCTCGCGGCTTTTCGGGTTCCCTTGCGCCACGTTCGCGGTCGTTATTATCGTGATAACCGCGTTGGCCGTATTTTCGTTCCATAGATAGGGTCCTGGAGACACATGGTCGCCGGGTTTTCAATCGACAATACGGCAGCCATATCTATAAGGTTACACGCCTATTGGCCTGAGAGTCTCTTTACATCCTTTTGCAATTGCTCGGTGATGGCCGTATAGGGGTCCGCCGCCGTGGCAAACGCCCGCGGATCAATCGGGTCTCCGAAATGAAACTCCACCGGACGGAAGCGGAAGCCGCCCTCCCGGGGCCATGCCTCGAACGTTCCGTGGATGCCCACCGGAACGATAGGCACTCCGAGTTCGTATGCCAGAATGGCGGACCCCTTCTTGAATTCAGCGATCCGTCCGTCGATGGACCGCGTACCTTCCGGGAAAATGAGCATCACATGACCGCGCTTCAGTCCCATGGCTCCGACTTGCATGGCGCGAACCAGATTCACATCGGAGTCGATCGCGACAATCTGGCAAACCTGAGCCAGAAAACGCGAGAAAGCGTTCTTCCAGTAGTCGCTGTAGCCGATGATGAGGATCTTATAAACGACCCGCCTGGGCAGGATCGATACCAGGAGAGGGCCATCCAGAAACGACTCGTGATTCGGACATAGCAGGAACGGCGTCGTCCGCGGCAACTTTTCCATCCCGTAATGCCGCAGCGGCAAGGATATGCCCGCGAAAATTCCAATCATCCGTATGATCGAAAATGAAAGCGGATTGAGCAGTTTGCGCGCCTTGAAAATGTGGTGCGTTTCCGAAACATTGTCCGGAACAGAGCTGAGAATCTCCTTCCAGGAACGGTTGCCGCCGGCGGTCCCGCCGGCGGCTGTCGCCCCCTTCGCCCCCTTCGCCTTCTCGAAAGCCTCGATCAATTCTCCCAGCGTGAAGATGCGGGCCATTTCCTGTTCGTCGATATGCACGCCCAGGCGCGCTTCCGCCAGGCCAAGCAGTTCGACGCGTCCAAGCGAGTCAAAACCGAGATCCAGCTCGACGTTCATCGATGGGCTCAGCACGCCGGCATCCGGCCTGGCTTGCCGGATCAATTCCGCCAGAACCACGCCGGCCCCTTCCCGGAGCTGCGCGTGGTCCGGTTCGGGTTCGCGGACCGGCGTGCCACGGCTGTCCCGAGCCTTGATCCGCTCGTTCTCCTCCTGCTGAATCTCGAAGCGTTTCAATTTCCGCGTAACGGTGCGGGGTAGTGGATCGTTGCGGACAGACAAAGAATGAAGCCGGTAATAGGAAGGAACCTGCTTCGACAGATTTTCGATTTCGAAGCGGATGCTCTCCATGATGGCCGTCTGGCCGCGCTTTCGAAACTCGTCCATATCCGGAACGATAATCGCGTGGAGAACTTCGTCTCCGGGGCCGGCGCCATTCTGCGAAACACCCAGGATGCAAATGTCCTTGATGAAGGGCGAGCGCGAATAGTGCGTCTCGAGTTCTTCGGGATAAACGTTCTCGCCATTTGCAAGGACGATCACATCCTTGCATCGGCCTGTGATGGACAGGTACCCGTTCACGTCGATGACACCAAGATCGCCCGTGCGAAACCAGCCATCTTTGATGGCTTCGGCTGTCTGGGAGGGCGATTTGTAATAACCCTTCATCACAATCGGCCCGCGAATCCACACTTCGCCGATTCCCTGGTCATTCGGGGAATCGATCTGGACGGAGACTCCGCGGACCGGACGGCCGACGGTGCCGATGGAATCCTGCTCCGGCGGTGTAGCCGTCGCGGCAGCCGAGGTTTCCGTCAAGCCGTACGCCTGCGCTATCCAATAGCCGAGTTCGCTGAGGTCGCGAGCGATCTCAGGATCGAATCGGGAGCCGCCGCTCGCGAGCATTTCCAGGTCAGGGCCGATGGCGCGATGAACTTTCGCAAACAGCCTGCGGCGGAGGCGCAGGTCCTTCGTACGCCGTGCCATGCGCCGCATGAATCGAAATGCCGTGCGTGTGAAGAACGGCTGTGATTCGGCCTGAGAGATAATTCGCCGGTGCAGGATGTAGAAGAATTGAGGCACGCAAATAAACAGGGTAATGCGATGCCGGTGAAAAGCGTCGATGATGCGCTGGGGGGAAATGGACGAGAGAAACACCACCGTCGCGCCGATGCATAGCGGACCCAGACCATTCGCGATGAGCGGAAGCACGTGCGAGAAGGGCAGCACCGAAAGGATGCGATGTTCGGCATGGAGATGCAGACCCTCGCTTGTGCCGCGGATTTCATGATTGATATTGTCGAAAGTGAGTTCGACACCCTTGGGATTGCCCGTTGTCCCGGACGTGTAAATCAAGATCGCCGTGTCGGCCGGGTCCGGCTTCTGCAGGGTCGCTCCGCCCTTGTCGGGATTCCCGGATACTGCGCGGTCACAGACCGCGCCTACCGTTTTCGCGACATTCGATCCCTTCGTCCAATTCCCTTCGTCCGCAAAAATGATCCTGCAGCCGGCATGAGTCACAATTCGCTCGATGGCATCTTCCGGAAGCGTTGTGGCCAGCGGCACAGTGACCGCACCGATCTGCATCGCGCCCAGCAGCACGAACACCCATTGCGGCGTGTTCTCCATCAGAATGCCGATCCGGTCGCCGCGCTGGATTCCCTGCCGGGTCAGATGGGACGCCATTAAGGCCGCCTGGTCGAGCACATCGCTGTAGCGGTATTGCTCCAGCTTGTCCTGGTGATCCAGCACGAATGCGAAACGTTCCGGCGCGCGCTTCGCCCAGGCTTCGATCTGCTCGAACATCCACAGCGATGGCAGAGGCTCGCTGAGCGGTGGTCCCGTAGTGGCAGTGAGAAAGGACATATGTAAGGCGGGCCTAGGCCCGCGTTATTTTAGAATAACGCGCACGCCGGCATGCGGCATTATCCCGCGGACACTTTTATTTGACACATATTTATTGCTGCACATTTCCCGCCAACTCATTGTCATGATGAGTCTTATGACTTTATATTAGGTGTACGGCCTGAACTGGATCCGGGAAACTTTCGGGTTGCGGCGTTATGCCCCTAATCTACAATCCGCCTTTGGCCGATAGTGAATGTGTGCCAGAAGGATTTCACATGCCCAGTCCAGGGACGGAAAAGGGATTCTCATTGCTCGAAGCAATGATCGCACTGTTTGTCATATTTGTGCTTGCACGGGTGGCGCTCCCCAACCTGACAAGTATGCAGAAGTTCGGAAGAATCAACGGAGACGCCAGCAGTGTTGCCGGTTTGATTTCGGAGGCAAAGCTCCGTGCCTCTGCTTCCTTCTCACATGCAAGGGTATATGCGGACCTGACGGCCAAGACATATCACCTGGAAATCTGGAACAAAACCAGTTCCTGCTGGCAAACCGACGGAGACAAGAATACGTGCACCGTGGCTGCCAGTCCGGTCCAGAACCTTTCTTCGGGTGTGAGCTTCGGCTACGGCGCGATTTCGAGCGCTCCATCGAATACCCAGCCCACGCTCAGTCAAGCTCCTCTTTGTTACACCGGATACGCAGGACAGGCAGGCAACACGACCACTGTCGCCAACACCGCATGCATTGAGTTCAATTCACGCGGCGTTCCGTCAAATCCGGTCACCAGCGGAAAAGCCGATGCAACCGGCGCATTTTATATAACGAACGGCACGGCGATTTACGGAGTGACGGTGCTCACTTCCGGATCGGTTCAAAGCTGGACCGCCCAGACGGCTCAGAGCAGCTGGCAGCAACGGTGAGGTTCAAGATATGAAGTCCTGCAGAAATTTCTCAGCTTTTTCCGCCCGTTCGCCGCAAGCCGGCTCGACCTTGCTCGAAACGGCGATTGCCTGCTGCATTTTACTGATCTGCGCGGTGGGAGGGTTGAACATGGTGAGTTCGAGTTTCTCGACGACAGAAAATCAGGGACATCTGCTCGCCCGCACTGTCGAGTATTCCCAGGACAAAGTCGAGCAGCTTCTGGCATTGGCCTATTGTGATTCGCAGACCGACACGACGCAGCTGACCGCAGCGGCCACTGGCGGAACAGGACTGGCAGGTTGCCCCGTTCCGCTGCAGAACCCGGCTACCGGGACAAGCGGCATTGGAGGCAGTTCGGATCCCAGTAATCCAGCGACGGGTTACGTCGATTACCTCGACAGTACCGGAACGCTTGTCACCGGTGTCAACGGCGCGGCTCCGGCAACCTGGTTTTACAAACGTGTCTGGCAACTCGCGGCGGGACCGGCCGGCATAACGCAAACGAAGAAGATTACGGTGACAACACGGGTGAAAACACAGGTCGGCGGCGCTCAGGGAAGCCCGCCGCAGGCCACCGTGTCCGTAATCAAGACTTATCCCTTTTAGAGGCCAGTGTTGACGAACAAAGGTTTTTCACTGCTTGAAAGTATGGCCAGCATGGTGATCCTGCTCATCATCTTTGCCGCCATGATGACAGGTATGAATCAGTTGATGAGCATGCAAGGCACTGTGAAGAACAGAACCGAGATGCATGCGGACGTGCGTAACGCGACGGAGTTGCTGCAACAGGAGATCGGACAGGCCGGAAGGATCGCCCTGCCCGCCGCGGTCACAACGACAGCCGCTACGGCAGCCGGCGCGGCGACCGCGGCTGTGAGCTCCACCTCCGGAATGTTCGCCAATATGTATCTGGATGTCGATACCGGCGCCAGCTTCGAAACGGTGCAGGCCACGGGCATCAGCGCCAACGGCTTTGCCGCCACATTCACTTTCGCTCACAGCAACGGCACCCAGGTGCTGGTGTCGGGATCCTTCGGAACCGGGATGGTTCCGCCGGCCGCAGCGCCATCGAGCTATTCGCATGGTTCCACAGACTCGGTTTTAAAGCTGTACGGCGACGTTAACAAAGACGGGAAGGTTTTATACGTGGAGTATACGTGCTCTCCGGGAACAACGTCGTCTCCCGGATATTTATACCGCAACGAGATATCGTTCACGGCAGCCTCAAAGCCCGCGACGAGCTCGAGTATCGTACTGATGAATAACCTTCTACCGAATCCGAACAGTGTGCCGTGTTTCTCGTATCAAACGGCCACGGGCTTGTCGGGCAACACATATATCGTTGATGTCGGCGTCACCTTGACGGTGCAGAGTCAGCTGCAGGATCCCAAGACGCACCAATTCCAGCAGGAAACAAAGGCGCTTTTGAACGTATCGCCGCGGAACATCTTTGAAGCCTGGGAATTGGACAATGCGGGTTCGCTGCAACGCATACAGCCGATGCCGGCGAGCGTGACGGCGCTGTTGCCATAACATGGAGGTTTTGGATATGCACTATCGATCGCCTGAAACCGGATTCGCCCTGGTTCTCGCCTTGATCCTGACGCTGGTCGTGTCCGTGATGGGCGCGTCCGTTATGTTTCTTTCCCAGACTGAAACGCTGTCGAGCCTGAATTACGAGATGATGACGCAGGCGCGCTACGGAGCCGAATCCGGCCTCAACACGGCGGCCAATTACCTGGTGAATACTTATACAGCGCCGATATCGGGCGGAGCGGATGACATCGCCAACTATGACATGACGAAGTCGCCTGTTCAGTACAACGGCGTGGCAGTCGTTTTGTCGGCATCCACCAGCTCGAACTACCCCGTCGCGTCTGTCAAGACGGCATTTTCGAACGCCGCGCAAGGCACTGTTGTCGCGGGACAGACCACAATGAACTATACAGCCACGGCAACGCTGGTCGCGATGAGCCAGGTAACGACGGCAGCCGGTCCGACCACAGTGCAAACATGGAGCATCACGGCGGATGGCACGATCAGCGGAGGGCGAAGCGCCCAGGAAGAGGTGAGCAGCATCGTCGAGCGCCAGGTGACTTGGGCACAGGCCGCAGGCGAGAATTACGCCATGTTCGCCACCGCCAACGGATGCGGCTCTCTAACTATGTCCGGCGGGGTTACGATTGGCAGTTATGACTCCGCGCACGCGACCATAAGTGGCGGAGCTGTCGTTCCGGATACCTATGGTGGCGATATCGGATCGAATGGAAACTTGAACGAAAGCGGCGGCGCCACCGTCCACGGAACCATGTCCACCCCGCGTTCAGGCGTCGGCAATTGTTCAAGCGGGGGCGTGGACGCATGGAGCGACAGTGGCGGCGCTACGGTCACAGGCTGCAGTACCTCTGCTACGTCCTGCGTCTCAGGTGGCCTCGTCCACCTGTCCCAGGCTGTCAGTTTGGCTGCTCCGTCAACGCCGAACCCGGAGCCTCCAACCACAAACCTGAGCATCACGAGCACTACGACGTGTACGTCACTGGGCATCAGCGGCTGCACCGGAACGGCCGGAAACCTGGTTTTCGCTCCAGGATCCTATGGCAATATCAGCCTTTCGGGAGGAGCGAAACTCACGATCAGCGGCGGAGCGTATACAATCAACAGCATCAGCGTCTCCGGAGGTGCTGCCCTGACGGTCAATGCCACGGGTAGTACGCCGGCGATCGTCACTATCGCGGGCCAGAGTAAAACCACTCCTCTCAGCTTCAGCGGCGGAGGCATTACAAACGTCAACGCCAGCAACGTCCCTACGCCGACCAAACTGCAATTTCTTTACGCCGGAACCGGCACGCTTAGTCTATCGGGCGGCACGCAAACGGCTGGCACGGTATACGCTCCAAACGCGGCGATCAGTCTATCGGGAGGGGCGCGGTGGTATGGAAGCATCTCCGGCGCGACGATAAGCGACTCGGGTGGAACAGCCATTTACTATGACCGCGAATTGGGCAACCCCGGCGCTGGCTCGCCCATAGCAACTGTCGGCAATTTCATGATGAACTCGTTCAGCTGGTCCAGATTCTGAAATTTTCCCAGCCGCGGGGTACAAGCCGATATCCCGAGTAGAATTGTGTCATGAAGACGATATTGCTTCTGGCTATATCCAGCGTTTTCATGACATTTGCATGGTACGGCCATCTGCGTTTCCGGGAATCGTCATTATGGATGGCGATCTTGGTCAGCTGGTTGATCGCGTTCGCGGAATATTGTTTTCAGCCCGCCAACCGCGTCGGCTCCTATGAATTTTCACCAGCGCAGTTAAAGACCATCCAGGAAGTCATCACGTTGATCGTCTTCTCGATCTTTTCGGTGACTTATCTTGGCGCTCAATTCCGCTGTAATCATGTGGCCGCCTTCGCGTTCATTCATCGGCGCGGTCTTTTTCATGTTTTATGAATGACGCTGTCGAGCTGATTCCTGCCGAGCGCGCTTCCGACATCGCGAACATACGCGCCCTGTTTGTCGAATACGCGAGATCCCTGGATTTCGATCTCTGTTTTCAAAGCTTCGATCAGGAATTGCTCGATCTGCCCGGTCAATACGCTCCCCCGCGCGGCCGGCTGATTTTATGCCGCGCCGCCGGAACCTCCGCAGGGTGCATCGCTTTGAAGCCGCTGCCAGACGGATTCTGTGAAATGAAACGCCTGTTCGTGCGGCCCGAGTTTCGGGGAAAAGGGATCGCGCTCAAGCTTGCATCGAAGATCATCGAAGAAGCCAGACAGATCGGCTACTCCGCCATGCGGCTCGATACCATCGCCGGCAAAATGGCGGCTGCCATCGCGCTCTACCGCAGACTGGGATTCAGGCAGATCCCGCCGTATTACGACAATCCCATACCGAACGCCGCATACTTCGAGCTTGAACTCAGTTCTAAAAGCTAATTCTTGTCGAGAAAATCCCGGACAACATCTTTAACATCACGGTGTTCGCCGTCGACCGCGTAGTTCATTTTCCGCATCTGCTCGTCGGAAATCTTCCCGCCCAGTTGCCTTAAGGCCTCGCGAACTTCAGGATGTTTCATCACGACGGCGTCGCGTATGACGGGGGCGGCGTCGTACGGCGCAAAGTAGTGCTTATCGTCCTCAAGGACGGTCAAGCCCAACGCGTTGATCAGTCCGTCGGTGGAGTTACCTGCAATGAAGTCCACCTGGTGTTCTGCAGCCGCCTTGTAGGTCAAGCCGAGATCCATGACTCGCGGCGCCGCCGGAAAGCGCAGGTTGTAGATCTTCGCAAGCCCGGGGTACCCGTCTTCCCGCTCCATGAATTCATATCCGAATCCGGCAACCCACTTCGATGTGTGGGGAGCGGCATCCGAAATCGTTTTTAGCCCCAGGCGCTGAGCGTCATCCTTGCGAACAATGATCGCGAATGTGTCATTGAAGCCGAGCTGTTCCGTCCACTCGAGGGCGAATCGAGACTGATATGCGCTCCCCACAGCTTCATAAACATTGCGAGAATCGGTAGACGGAGGGAGCTTCAGGATGGCCGTCAACGCCGTCCCGGTATATTCGACGTATGTATCGATCTGGCCTGCAATCAGCGCGTCATGACACACAAGGGTGCCGCCCAGATTCAGGCGCCGGTCGACCGGCAGGTGTGTCTTACGTTCGATCTGTTGAGCAACGAGTTCGCCAAGGATGACCTGCTCGGTGAAATTCTTCGATCCTACAACAATGCGGTCGGGGTGCGAACAGGACACCAGCGAAACACACAGCAACACGACGCACAATAATTTTGAAAACCTCCGCTCGACCGCCCCGAGTCCGAAATCGGCGATCAATGCCAGGCCCGCAGCCGGAATTGCACCGGCAAGAATCACCCGGCTATCCACCATCGAAACGCCGCGGAAGATATACATGCCGAGGCCGCCCGCTCCTATAGCCGCCGCGATTGTCGCCACGCCAACCGCGATGACTGTCGCGACGCGGATGCCCGCAAAAATGACACCGAGCGAGAGTGGGATTTCCACCTTCCATAGAAGTTGCGCGTCCGTCATTCCCATCCCGCGTCCAGCCTCGCGTATCGCCGGATCGACGCCCGAGATACCGATGAATGTGTTCCGGATAATGGGAAGCAAAGAATACAGCACCAACGCGACGATCGCCGTCCGCGCTCCGATCCCGCCGATAAAGGGCAGTGGAATCAGAAATCCAAAAAGCGCCAGACTGGGCACCGTCTGAACGACGTTGGCGACGGTCATGATCGGGCGGCTGAGCCTGGTATGCCGCGTCATTATGATTCCAAGCGGCAATCCAATTCCGGTTGCGATCGCAATTGAGACGCCAACCATCACGAGATGTTCGAGAGTGAGCTGGAACATCTCGGCCCGGTGCGTCCACATGAAATCGAGAACGTTCATGCGTATGCCTCCGCGAAGGCCCGGGCCTCGGGATGATCGAGGTGGTGAAATTCGCCTGCCGGCACGAGCGCGACCAGACTGCCGTCTTTCATCAGGCCGATCCGGTCTCCGAGGATAAAAGCTTCACGCACGTCGTGAGTCACGAACAGCATGGTTTTGCCGAGACGCTTCTGCAGTGCCCGGAATTCTTTCTGGATTTCCGACCGCGTAATGGGATCCAACGCTCCAAACGGTTCATCGAGAAGCAGGATAGACGGATCTGCCGCGAGTGCACGCGCAACGCCGACCCGCTGGCGTTGACCGCCGGAAAGCTCGCGCGGCAGCCGGGCGGCGAAACGAGCGGGCTCCAGTCCGACAAGCGAGAGCATTTCATCGACCCGCGAAGTTATTTTTTCAGCCGGCCAGGCCTCCAGCGACGGCACCAGGGCAACATTGCGCGCCACGGTAAAGTGAGGAAACAGGCCGATTTCCTGGATGACATAACCGATGCGGCGGCGCAGACGAATCGGTTCCCAATCCGTCGTCTTGCGTCCTTCGATCAGAACCTCGCCGGCAGTGGGCTCCAGAAGCCGGTTCACCAGCTTCAGGGTTGTCGTTTTACCGGATCCGCTTCTGCCCAGCAGAACCACGGTTTCGCCGGCCTCGACCTTGAATGAAACGCCCTCGACCAGGGCCCGGCCGCCGAGCGCATAGCCTACATTGCGGAACTCCACGACTGGAGACGCCATGTGGTGGAGTGTATCAAACGGAGTCGCACAAAGAGTCGTCGTGAGCGACCCCCTGCCGCCCGCTTCGCGGGCGGCAGGGGGTCGCTCACACACCATGTTGAAACCCGTATAATCGAATTCATGTTGTCCTGGGTTGAAATCGACGCGTCGCGGCTTCGCAGCAACATCGACGCATTCCGGAGCGCCACTCCGACGGGTACGTCGATCATGGCCGTCGTCAAGGCAAACGCATATGGTCACGGTCTCGGCGTAACGGCTCCGATTGCGGCCGAACGGGCGGACTGGCTTGGCGTCAACTCCATCGACGAGGCGCTCACCATCACGGAAGCCGGTATCCGGAAGCCCGTGGCTATTCTGGGACACACACCGCTCGATCAACTCGAAGCAGTGGCGCGGAACGGTTACCGCCAGGTTCTTTATCGGCTGGACGTTGCCAAGGCGTTGTCGGATTCTGCCCAGAAACTTGGAACCATGGCGCGCGTTCACCTCAAAATCGAAACCGGCACAAACCGGCAAGGCGTCGGACTGAACGACCTTCCAGGCTTTATCGCCGAAGTTGCAAAACTGCCCGGCATTGAAATTGAAGGTGTATACACCCATTTCGCCAATATCGAAGACACGCTCGACCCGTCGTTCGCAGAATCCCAGACCCGAAAGTTCAGGGATGCTTTGACCATTCTGGAAAGCGCGGGCGTCCGTCCGCAACAGATCCACGCGTCCGCGACGGCCGGTACGTTGCTTTATCCCGACATGGCATTCACGATGGTGCGCGTTGGCATCGGAATATACGGCATCTGGCCGTCGCGCGAAACCCAGCTGGCCGCGCGCGAGCGGGGCAAGCGGCTCGCACTTTTGCCCGTGCTTACGTGGAAGACGCGTGTCGCTCAGGTAAAGCAGGTCGAGACCGGCGAGTATGTGGGATACGGCCTGACGTTTCGCGCAAGCCGTCCGATGAAACTGGTGGTTCTTCCGATAGGCTATTACGACGGCTACGATCGCAAATTGTCCAACTCCGGGCGCGCGCTGATCCATGGACAGCCGGCTCCGATCATCGGACGCGTTGCGATGAATATGACGATGCTGGATGTCACCGATATCGGCGCTCAACTCGACGATGAAGTCGTCCTGCTGGGCCGGCAAGGCAATTCGGAAATCCGAGCCGAAGAATTGGCGGAGAAAATCGGCTCGATTCCCTACGAAGTCGTCACGCGGATCAATCCGCTGATACCGCGGATTAAAACCGGTTAGAAACCATTTATTCCTTAAGCCTTCAGCCAGTGATATTTCCCGCGAAAGTACAGCAACGGATGATCGGGCTGCAATAATTCCGCATTATCCACCTCACCCAGGAATATCAGGTGATCGCCTCCCTCATAAACCTGCATGACCTTGCATTCCATGGCAGCGAGAGAGCTCTTGATCAGAGGCATTCCCAATGGCCCATCGAAGTAAACCGCCGGCGGCCGCTCCGCATCCTTTTTAGCGAATATCCGTGAGACGTCTTCCTGATGTTCGGACAGGATGCTGATGCCGAAGTGTTTCGAATCCCTGAACCATTGGAGACCGCTTAATTTGTGATCCAGGCAAACCAGAACGAGCACCGGATTCAGAGAAACGGAGGTAAATGAATTGACGGTCAAGCCATACGGTTTGCCGTCCTGATCGCGGGTCGTCACGACCGTGATGCCCGTCGCGAAGTTGCCCATTACTTGTCGAAATTGATCTGAACCAACCATAGGGGCCGTATGATAACATCCGCCAGCGAGAATCACATGAGACGCCGGTTTTACGTATTGGCAGTCTTCGCAGCGGTAACGGCCGCAACGGTTATCAGGGCTCAAGTGCGGGTCGACGTCCGGCTCGTCAATGTCATTGCCACCGTCACGGACACGCACGGGAGATACGTATCCAACCTTGCCGCGAACGACTTCACTCTCGAAGAAGACGGTAACGTTCAGGCAATTTCACACTTCAGCCAGGATCAGGAAGTGCCCGTCAGCGTGGGCGTCCTTCTCGATACAAGCGGCAGCATGGACCGGAAAATCCGGACGGCCGTCGATTCCGTCGATCGTTTCATCCACAGGATCCGCCAGGACGACGAAATATTCCTGATCACGTTTTCGGGCCAGGCGGTTTTACGTCAGGACTTCACCGATAATCGCGACAAACTCTCGCAGGCATTGCGCCACATCACGCCGACCGGCGGCACCGCTCTGTACGATGCATTGAATGAAGGTCTCACCAAGCTGCGATCGGCGCACCACAGCAAGCGGGCGTTGCTGGTGATCACTGACGGCCAGGACACCGCCAGCGTGTCGAAGCTCGAACATGCTGTGCAAGCGATTCGCGCTTCGGAGGTGCTGGTTTATCCGATTGGAATTTCCTCCCTGACGTATGCCGGGAACAGTTCGCCGCCGTCAATTAAGGCGGTCTCAGCGCTGATGTTTACAAAAAAGACTTCGGAGAGCCGAAGGGACGATGTCGACTTGAATGTGCTTCGAACCCTTGCCGAAAGCAGCGGCGGACGCCCGTTCCTGCTCGCCGAAAGCTTCAGCGGCCGCGGAGCTCAAATCGAAAAGGTTCTCGATGTCATCGCGGACGAACTGCGCAGCCAATACACGCTCGGCTTCTATCCTGCCCGGCCGGACGACGGACGCTATCATCAGCTCCACGTTAGAGTCCGCACCGGCGATCAGGTCCGCGCGCGGCGCGGATACATCGCGACGGCGTCGTAACCCTGCGCGCCTACAGGTTCTTCACAACACGAAACCCGTAATCCGTGTAGGCAAACTGCGGCGGCAGACTGCTGCGATGCGCAGCGCGCGAAGCCTTGATCTGGTGGCGCCACGAGCCGCCTCGCGAAACGCGCCGCGTTCCTGCTTCCGGACCGGTTGGATTCCGCTCGGGCGAGGACGCGTAATACTCCGCGGAGTACCAGTCCGTACACCATTCATGAACATTGTCCCCGATATTGAACAGGCCGTATCCATTGGGATGCCATTCCGCAACACGGCGCGGCCCCTTCCAGGTATGGGCGTTAAAGTATTCGATGGTGTCGGGCGTTTCATTCCCCCAGGCATACTCGCTGTCCTCGCGCCCTCCCCGGCATGCCTTTTCCCATTCCGCTTCTGTTGGAAGCCGGTATTCCTGCCCTTTCCTTCTCGAAAACCACTCGCAATAGGCAACTGCGGCAAACCAACTCACACCAACCACGGGTTGGCCGGGATCGGCAAAAACGGAACTGGACCAGCCGGAAGGTTCGGCGTAGCCGGTATCCGATAAGAAGCATTCATACTCGCGGCGGGTGGCAGCGGTTTCCGCGATTTCGAATGCATCCAGCCAGACGCGGTGCCGGGGACTCTCCCAGGAATAACGGTTGTCCGAACCCATCCAGAACCAACCTTGAGGAATCAAAACCATATATTTGAATCGTAGTGCAATCAGTCTCCGCTTAAGTTAGTATTGCCCCACCTGGAAACAAAAACAGCCCGGAGGAGTCTTATGGGTCTTCTGAGAATTGCTCGTACGCCCCTCGTGACGGTGAACCCCAATACAACCGTTATGGAAGCGGTTCGGATCATGGACACGGAAAGGATCGGCGCCGTCGCTGTGACTCAAGACGGCCGCCTTATCGGTATGTTCAGCGAGCGCGACTTGATGCTGCGCGTAGTATCCGAACGACAAGAGCCCGCGCGAATTCTAATTCAAGACGTCATGACCTCGCCGGTCGAAACCATTCATCGCGATTCAACGGCAGATGAAGCTCTGAAACTCATGCTCGAAAAGCACATCCGCCATCTGCCGATCGTCGACCGCGACGGCAAGCTCGCAGGAATGATTTCGATGAGAAGCCTTCTGCACGACAAGATCGCAGAGCTTACCGATCAGCTCGATTCACTGGAAGCGTACTTCACCGCTGATGGAGTCGGCGGTTAGTTAAGTCCATTGCACCATCGCATCATTGGAAGTTTTTGCAGTTCTAAATTTGAAATGCAGAAACCTCGAATGATGCAATGGTGCAATAGACTTAACTGACGTTCTGTCCAACGCGATTCGCAGCCAACTGTATGCGATCTTCCACGCAGGGATGGCTGTAGAAGATAAACTCGATAATCTTATTCGGCGTCTTGTTCGCGAGATTGATCTCCGCCAGCTTCTCCATGCTTGAAACGAATGCGAGCGCATCGCCCGTAATATCGAGCGCATAGAGGTCCGCTTCGGTTTCGAGCCGCCGGGAGAAGGAATTGACGAGCGGAAGGATCAGCAGGGACACGCCCGACATTACCAGGGCCAACAACGGGAAATTGGCGGCGTCCGCTATGCTTCGAAACCCGAAATGCAGGGAGAGCGCGGGCATGAGCCGGTGCGCCACATAAAACCCGCCGAAGGTCAGCGCCGATTGCAGTGCGAGGCTTTGCCAGATGTGGTTCTTGACGTGGTGGCACAGCTCGTGGGCCATAATCACTTCGATTTCTTCGCCCGAAAAGTTCTCGATCAATGTGTCTGAAACAATGATCCGGCGCGTGTTTCCCCAGCCGACGACGGCCGCGTTCGCCTTTCGCGTTTTCTCGCCCAGCGCCCACTCGAAAATTCCGCAGACCGCCGTATTGGTGCGGCGGGCGACACGATCGACGCGCTTCTGGAGATCCTGATTTTCGACCGGCCGAAATTTAAAGAACAACGGTAGGAGAAGCACCGGTGCCAGATTCGTCATCACCACGACGAACATGATGAATACCACGCTTGCATATACCCACCAGTTCGCCGGGGAGATTCGGAGGAAGCCATAGACGATCTCGACACCGGCGATTCCGAGCGGAATGCTCAGGGCAATCCCTTTCAACTGATCCTTCACCCAGTCCGCGAGCGACTGGCGTGACAATCCGAAGCGATGCTCCAGGATGTAACCGGAGTAGAAACTCAGGGCCAGATTGAAGACGTTAAAGATCACGCCGAGGCCAATGAAATAAATCGCAATGCTGAGCCACGGGGAAGTGGAGATACCTTCGGCAAACTCGCGCAGGCGAATGCTCAGGCCCGAGCTGACGAGATAGACCAGAATGGCGACATCGAGAATGAACCCGGTGACGCTCGCAAAACGCTTCTGTGATTCGTATCGTTGCGGCTCGTCCATAAGAACACTCGCTATTCAAGATATACGCAACGAGCTTTTTAATTTCAATCGGTGTCTTTGCTAATTCTTGTCAGCTTGCGCCCCACCCTCCGCCGCCCGGTGTCTGGATGGAAAGGATATCGCCGGGCTCGCACCACACAGTGACCTTGGACGGCAATTCTTCCGTTCTGCCACCAACCCGCGTGAGAACGTTTCTGCCCGGGGCTCCTGGAAGACCACCATTCAATCCATAAGGAGAAAATTGACGCCGGTCACATAAAAGCGTTACCTGAGCCCTGGCCAGGAATTGCACTTCACGAATCACTCCGTCGCCACCGCACCATTTGCCGCGTCCACCCGATTCACGGCGGAGACCATAGCTGACCACGCGGATCGGGCAGGCATGTTCCAGGGCCTCGATCGGCGTATTCAACGAATTCGTCATGTGCGTATGAACACCGGAAAGCCCGTCCATTCCCGGCCGGGCCCCCATGCCGCCGGAGACAGTTTCGTAGTAGGCAACCGGCTGATTCGTGCGCGGGTCGACGGCGCCGAACGTAAAGTTATTCATCGTGCCCTGGCTCGCCGCAGGAATCCGATCGGGCATCGCTTCCGCGAGACATTTATATAGAACATCGACAATACGCTGTGACGTCTCCACGTTTCCGCCGCAAACAGCAGCCGGAGGACGCGCATTCACGATCGTGCCTTCCGGCGCGATGATCTCGAGCGGACGCATGCCGCCCGCATTCGACGGGATTGAAACCGCGACCAGCGTCCGGAACACATAGAAGACTGCAGAGGCAGTGATCGCATATACCGCGTTGACGCTTCCTTCCGCCTGCGGCCCTGAATTCGAAAAATCGATCGACGCGCGATTTCCTTTGATACGGATCTTCACACGGATCGCGATCTCCCGGTCGGTGATGCCGTCGTTATCGAGAAAATCCTCGGCTTCGTAAGTGCCGTCCGGAATCAACGAGATCGCGTGCCGCGTCATACGCTCGCTGTAGTTCAGGATTTCGGCGACATAACGCCGGACTTCCGGCCACCCGTATTTGTCCACGATTTCAGCAAGACGCCGTTCGCCGGTTCGATTCGCGCCGATCATGGCGGCCAGGTCGCCTTCCCGCTCGTCCGGAGTCCGTACATTGGCAAGAACGATGTCCCAGACATCGCGATTGATCACACCTCCGGACATCAAAGTGACGGGAGGGATGCGCAGACCCTCCTGATAGATTTCCTCCGCCAGCGGCATGGATCCCGCAGACATGCCTCCGATATCCGACTGGTGGGCACGCGACGCGACATAGAACAGGAGTCTCTCTTTCACAAAAACCCCGGAGACGATAGTCACGTCCGGCAGATGCGTCCCGCCTTTGTACGGATCGTTGAGGATGATCATGCCGCCGGGCCGGATCTCGCGATTCACGATCGCCGCTTTGACGGAAAGCGGCATCGAGCCGAGATGCACCGGCATGTGATCGCCCTGCGCAACCATGTCGCCGCGGGCGTCGAAGATGGCGCACGAATAATCGCGGCGCTCCTTGATGTTGGGTGAGAAGGCCGTGCGCTTGAGCGTGGCTCCCATTTCTTCCGCAATGGCATGGAAGAGGCTTTTGAAGATTTCAAGCTGAACAGGATTAAGTAACGTCGCCATTTTCCTCACAGCCCGCGCCATTCCAGCACCAGATTCGAGTGAGCATCCACTCGACACCGGCACCCCGTCGGCACCAGCGTCGTCGAGCTGTATTCCCCGATGACTGCCGGGCCATCAATAACGTGGCCATACCCCAGAGCCTCCCGATCATAGATTCCCGCCTTCACCTGCTTGCTTTCCATCCAAACCCAACGCGTGTCCATCGCGCGCGCCTTGCCACGCGCTTTCGCCACCTTCTCGAACTTCGGCTTCGGCCTGCGTCCGGCGAACACGGCTCTCACGTTGACGAGTTCCACATCCTTTCCCGGACTCGAATACCCATACCGGCGTTCGTGAACTCTATGGAATTGATCGACAAAACCTGGGCCCAGCGGTATCGTCAGCTCGTAGGCTTGGCCGCGGTACCTCAAATCCACAAAATCATCTGACTGAATTTCGCTTTTTTTGAAACCTTCCCGGGCCATTTCCTCGTGTCCCTTTTTATGCAGTTCGCGGAAAGCGCTCTTCAACTTCCCTGCGGAGCCGTTCGCTTCGATGAGGAGCGTCCGCGAGTAGTCCTTCCGCACATCCGCAAGAAGCAATCCCAATGCGGACAGCGCGCCCGGGAAACGCGGAACCACCACACGTTTCATCCCCAGGCCGCGGGCCAGATGTGCGGCGTGCAATCCGCCGGCGCCGCCAAAGCAAAACAACGTGAAGTCACGAGGATCGTAGCCGCGTTCGACGGAAACCAGCCGGATCGCCTGAATCATGCTGTTATTCACGACGTCGATCACGCCCTGCGCGAGTTCTTCCGGATTTTTCCAGCGGCGGGTCCAGGAAAGCTTCTTCAAAACCGGGACGATCCGGTCCGTCGCCAGCGTCATCGCTCCACCGAGAAAAAATTCAGGAAGCAGGCGGCCCAGAATCACGTTGGCATCGGTCACCGTGAGGCGCTCGCCTTTGCCGTAGCAGATCGGACCCGGCTCGGCGCCGGCGCTTTCCGGTCCGACCTTGAGCGCGCCTCCAGGATCCAGTTCCGCAATGGATCCCCCACCCGCGCCGACGGTATGGATATCCATCATCGCAATACCGACGGGAAGGCCGTCGACTTCGCTCTCGTGCGTGACTTTGATTTCACCCTCGCAAAGCGATACATCCGTGGAGGTGCCGCCCATATCAAACGTGACGATCTTCGGATAGCCTGAAACCTGCGCGACGTGAAAGGCGCCCACGACACCGCCCGCCGGGCCGGAGAGGATCGTTCGCACCGGTTCATCCGCCGCCGTTACCGATTGGACCGCTCCGCCGTTGGACTGCATCACGCGCAATGGAGATTTCGTCAGACCCGCCTGCAAACGGTTCAGATACCGGCTCATCAACGGAGCGAGATAGGCATTGATCACCGTCGTGGAGGTGCGTTCGTATTCCCGATACTCCGGAAGAATCTTTGACGAGAGTGAAATCGGAAGTCCCATGGGCTCCATGGCGCGAAGGATCGCATTCTCGTGTTCGTCATTGGCAAAGGAGTACAAGAGCGAGACTGCAATCGATTCAACATTCTGTTGCTGGAGATATTCGCTGAGATTCTGAAGATGCCGGTGGTCGAGCGGCTTTTGAATGGAGCCGTCATACAGCGTGCGTTCCCGGATTCCGAAACGCAGCCCGTCGGGCACCAGCGGAGCGGGACGCGTGACGAAAATATTGTAGAGTTCCCGCCGGGTCTGGCGGCCGATCACCAGGATGTCCTCGAAGCCTTCCGTCGTCAGAAGCGCTGTGCGCGCGCCTTTGCGCTCCAGTAGCGCATTGGTCGCGACGGTCGAGCCGTGAATGACTTCCTGAACCGCGTCCTGCTCGAGACGAGCAAGCCCCTTCATGATCGCGGCGTCGGGCTCCTGCGGCGTGGAGAGTTCTTTGAACATTTCGATTCTGCCGCCGCGGATGACGACAAAGTCGGTGAATGTTCCACCTGTATCGACGCCGATTCTCAGCAAATCGCCTCAGAAGTAGATGCGGGCCACATCCTGGATGAGGTCACGATTGACGGATGAAAGATCGGGCACGGTTCCCTGCGGATCCCGCTCCCAAATCAAGGCCTGCATATCAGGCATTGCAAGCCGGAAACGGTGAACGGCGACTTCGCGGGCCCAGCTGAAGTATTTTTCCGCTGGGGGAGTCGTTCCGGCCATTTTGATCCAGTCCAGAATCTGCGCGCGTTTGCCGCTGTCGGCCGTGATTTGAAGCGTGGAGCCTTCCGTCGCATCGATGCGGAGCTTCGCCTCCTTCCACCATCCGGCATCGATCAGTTTCAGGTCGAGCATCGTTTTCAGGATAAACAGCGCCGGAAGATCGCCGGAGGATACTTTGCCCTTCGGCACGCCCGTCGGACCGCTGGTGCTGCCTTTGAAGTTGCTCCATAGCTGCCGCGCGTTTTCGAGAGACGCCGGCGGAGCCAGAACCAGAATACGTTCTGCGCGAAAGCCCGAGAATGTTTTCAGATCGGCGGCAGCAGGCTCGTGATCGAAGCGCGTCATCGAACCGCCGGCAACGAAGACTGCATTCGTATTGCTGCGAACCAGAGACACGCCCGACGAAAGACGTTCTGCAACGGGTGTCGCTGTCGAAGCGTCGGTGTGTACGGGAAATGCCGCAATCGCGATCTCGAGGTCCGGTTTCGGCTTCGCGCTATCAGGCTCGCGTGACTGCTCTTGATCCTTCGCCCTATCGGGCTCGGGCTTCGCGGGCGGAGCCGGGGACGCGCTCGCCAGCGGCTCGACCGAGACTGTTGTCGATTTCGGCGTGGGCGCCCAGGTTGCGACCACGCGATTCATCAGGAGCAGATCCCGCGCCGCGGCGCGCAGGTCGTCCGGCGTCATTCCCTGGAGCCACTGCACGCCTTCATCGCGGCGATCGGCGATACCATGGCTGGCAAACCATTCCTGTACGTCCTTGCTGTCGAGATATTCGAATGCGTCCTGCCTTGCCGCGTTCAGGTCCCCGAGGCTCGCCCGGGTGAACTGCAGCCGCTCCAGTTCCTGAAGCAGATTGGCTTCCGCCGGCTCCGGGAACTGTCCGGCGCTCAGCGGCAGTTCGATGCGGTAGTAGTAGGGACGGACGTTGAGAGGCAATAACGTCTGCACTGGCAGGGTCACCACCCGATGGATCAATTTATCCAGCAGCAGAAGCAGGTACCACTCCTTGTAGAACACCGCCGGAGCGGGAGCGGCAAAAATGACGGCGCCGGACGCAAGGTCCGACTTGAATCGCAGCGTGCGTTCTGCTGCAAGACGCGGCGCCGGCTCCTGCGGCCGGTTCGCCGATCCGCGCCGCGGAATCGCAGCGAGCGCATCAAGCAATGATTTTGGCGCCGGGACGGAACTCAGGACGAAGGCATCGCCGGTGGCGTACTCGGGCTCGGACACATTCGCTCCAAGCAAGGCATCGCGGATTTCTTCTTCGACCCTGGCGCGAAAATCCGCAGCGGTAACTGGAGAATTTCCGGCGTCCTCGGAGGGGACATCTTTGAAGAGCCCCGGCAAGTGTTCAAACAACACCGGCGCCGACCAGGATGGGGCCACGATCCGCACCGCCGTGCGATCGATTTCATTCAGGAACTGAATGTCGCCGCCGACTGCATACGCATCAACCAGAAGGGCTTTTGCAGCACCGGTCGAGGAAAAATCTGCGAGGCCTCCCGAAGCGTATCCGGCAACGATCTCGACCGCATCGGAGCCCGCTGGAAGGCTGTCGATCCGGATCCCGTTCGGCAGTGCCGAGGCGAAAAACAGTAAGCCAAGGACGGCGGAAATGGGCGGAAACACTTAATGAGACTAACTTTTGCCGGATGCGTTTACAAGGATGAATATGCTAGATTTCGAAGCTTGATCCCTACAACAAGGAGATATTCGTGAACGTCTACGAAGGCAAAAACATTCGCAATGTGGGCATCGTGGGACACGGAGGAAGTGGCAAGACCTCGCTGGTTTCCGCGATGCTATTCGATACCGGTGCCACCAATCGCCTTGGTCGCGTAGACGACGGGAATGCCCCGACGGATTACGACGAAGATGAAATCGAGCGCAAAATCACCATCTCGACGAAGCTCGCATTCTGCGAGTGGAACAAAAACAAGATCAACGTTCTCGATACACCCGGCTTCGGCAACTTCATCCAGGAAGCCCGCGGCGCACTGCGCGTTGCGGACGCGGCGATCGTTGTGGTCGACGCCGTATCCGGCGTCATGGTGCAGACGGAAAAATCCTGGGCCTATGCCGAGGAATTTCAACTGCCCCGCCTGATCGTCGTCAACCGCATGGACCGTGATACAGCGAGCTTCGAACGATCGCTCGAGTCGATTCAGCAGACGCTCGGCCGGCTGTGCGTGCCCATTCAAATCCCTCTTGGCGCAGAAAAGGGATTCAAAGGCGTTGCGGACCTCGTCCAGATGAAGGCCTTCGTATATCAGACCGACGGCTCCGGCAAATTCAGCGAATCGGCGATTCCCGCCGACGTTGCCGCGCGCGCTCAGGAATACCGCGACAAATTAATCGAATCTGTCGCGGAGAGCGACGAAAAGCTGATGGAAAAGTTCTTCGACAGCGGCACGCTTTCGGATGACGAAATCATCAGCGGCCTCAAAAAACAGGTTTCGGAAGGAAAGCTCTATCCGATCCTCTACACCTCGGCGACGGGCAACATCGGCGTGCAACCTTTGATGAATGCGATTTTGAATCTGCTGCCGGATGCCGTCGCGCGCGGAACGGTTGAGGGCAAGGATGCCCACGGCAAGGATGTCGAGAGAAAGATCGCCGACAGTGAGCCCTTTTCCGCCTTCGTGTTCAAAACATTTTCCGATCCCTTCACCGGCCGCATATCGCTTTACCGCATTTACTCCGGAACACTGACGACGGAAGTCCAGCCGTACAACGTCAACAAGGGCGTGGTGGAAAGATTCGGCGCGCTCGCGCTGCTTCAGGGCAAGACGCAGGTGAGCGTTCCCAAACTTCACGCCGGCGACATCGCCGCCGTCGCCAAACTGAAAGAAACACAGACCGGCGATACGCTCTGCGATAAAGCGCACACGATCACATATTCCCCGGTAAAGTGGGTGGAACCCGTCATTTCGTTCGCCATCGAACCGAAGTCGCGCGGCGACGAAGACAAGATCAGCACCGCCATTCACAAGCTGATGGACGAGGATCTCGGAATCCGATACTCGCGCGAGCCGCAGACCAAGGAATTCCTGCTGTCAGGGCAGGGCCAGATGCACGTGGAAATGGCCGTTGCGCGGCTGAAGAAACGATTCGGCGTCGAGGTACTTCTCCATCCCCCCAAGGTTCCCTATCGCGAGACGATCAAGGGCAAAGCCGACGTCCAGGGCAAGCACAAGAAACAGAGCGGCGGCCATGGTCAATACGGCGACTGCAAGATCCGCATGGAACCCCTTCCGCGCGGCGGCGATTTCGAATTCGTCAACGAGATCTTCGGCGGCTCGATTCCGAGAAATTTCATTCCCGCCGTCGAAAAAGGAATCCAGGAAGCGCGGCTGAAAGGCGTGCTCGCGGGATTCCCTACTGTAGATTTCCGCGTGGTGCTCTACGACGGTTCGTACCACGACGTCGACTCGTCCGAAATGGCGTTCAAGATCGCCGGTTCACTCGCCTTCAAGAAGGGAATCCGGGAAGCAAGACCGATTCTGCTCGAACCGGTCATGAACGTCGAAGTCCACGGCCCGGAAGAATTCGCCGGAGACCTGATGGGCGATCTCAACAGCCGCCGCGGCCGCGTTCAGGGCATGGAGGTTCGCGGCCACACGACGGTCATCAAAGCGCAAGTGCCGCTGGCCGAAATGCTGAGCTACGCCTCCGACCTGACGTCGAAAACCGGGGCCCGCGGCAGCTACTCGATGGAGTTCAGCCATTACGATGAAGTGCCCGCGCACCTTGCGGATAAGGTCATCGCGAATGCGAAGGCGGGAACCACCGGCGAGGAAGAAGAGGAAGCGTAGATCCTATTTCAGCGGGGGCCCGGAGGCCTGAATCCTGTCGGAGCCGTAGATTTCCCAGGCCCAGATCGGCTGGTCCGAATGGACGTGGATGTATCCGCCTACCTGGCTTATAACGCTTGGCACAATCTGGCTGAGCAGCTGCGCCGTTTGCTGGTTGGCGCCCAAGGCGAGGGTCCCGGATTGCGGCGTGCCGCCGTTGGAGCCATAGACCTCGACGGTGATGTTCGCGGGATTCCCTCCGTTGGTGAGGGCCAGGCCGGTAAACAAGCCATCCCCATTCGCAACCTGGGGGAACCAGAAATCCGTCGAGGCCTGGGGTGCGCCGATGGTGACGGGATCGGCGCCGTTGTCGATATCAACAACTCCGACGATTGCTTGCGCGGCCGAACCGAATAGCGGAGGCGGAACCGTCACAGTTACTGCACCGACCCCAAAGTAACCTGCCTGCAATGAAAGATGCACTGCCGCATTGGGGCCAATCGTCTCCGCATAAGAGGCGTTGCCGAACGAAATCAAAGCATTCTGCGCGGCGCCACTAACATTCACCAACGTCAGCGTTGATGCATATCCGCTTCCGGCCACAGCTTGCGGAAAAACGAGATTCGACTGCGCGCTCGACGCCGGAACCGCCGGATTGATCGTGAGCCTGCCGGGCGCGGAGACCTCCTCGACAGCAGCCAGTGGCACCGACGATTTTACTCGCGAGGCCGCAGCGATCGTCGTCACGAGCCGGCTCGTTGGAGGCATCGTCAGCATTTGCACTGCGCCCGTGGCGAGATTCGTAATCTGAACGTTCGCCGTTCCCGCCGATGGATTCACCATAATCGCGGACGCGCCGGCATGGAATAACACAAAGTCCGCCGACGTATCCTGAGCATTGCTTCCGTCCATGGCCGACAAATCGGACGCGCCGGTCGCTGTGAACACGCCGAGTCCGGGGACGGACGCTTCGACCTGTATCCATCCATCAAACGTCTGCAAACCGAACAACTCCGAAATAAGCTTTGCGGACTGCTGACCCGCAGTCAGCGAAACCGTGATCGGATTGAGAATCCCCGGCCCCAGAATATAGGCCCCACTTGAATCGAACGCGCGCAACACAACACTTTCCGCACTTCCTTGCGGCGCAAGCAATGCAATACCGCTGAACCCGGTGCTGCTCTGCGGGCTCCACGGAATGATTCTCACCTGCGGCTGAAACGACGGATCATAACGAACACCGCCGGAGACGCCGGCATCGCTCACGACACCGCCGCCGCTGATCGCTTTCACCACGAAATAGTACGTGGCGTTCGCCTGAAGATGCAGCCCGCTCACGACAGCAGAATTTTGCGTGGCCGGCGTGAAGGCCAACACGTCGGTACCGCCCGGCGTCGTACCAATGCCGTACTGGAATGAGGCAATTCCCGAGGGCGGCGCCGCCGCAGTCCACGATGCGGCAAGTTGCATCTGGTTCGCCGTCAACTTGCCTTCATCGCTGACGACAGGCTTTCCAGGCGGCGTCATATCCATCGAGCCGGCGACAGTGGTATAGCTGCCGTTTTGATAATGGTAGGTGATCAACGACTGGCTGTTCACAACCGGCTGATCGAAACCCGTCAGCACTGCAGTGGTTCGGCTCAGGTCCTGCATGCCGACGGTCGCACTCGAACCGGCGGAGCCGGGACCGCTCATGTCGCCGTAAACGAACTGAATGTCGTTGCTGCCCTCGTACAAAACAATTTCAAACGTGACGCTGGTCTGCGGGTTCGCTCCCGAGGCGCCGATGATGCTTGCGTTCGACCATTCCACGATGAATTGCCGGTTCGGCGCACTGCCTGTCACACGAACGCCTGCGCTGCTGATTTCCGGCGGGAGAATCAGATAGCTCCAGAACGGCGCAATCAATGACGGCGGAACGACGCCTGTGCCGCCTGAAGGCAGAGTTACCGTCGCGGCAGGCAGCGTTGAATTTTGAGAGGCCGGATCCGTTGCTCCCGCCAGGCTGATCCAGCCATTCGTCGAAATGGATATGGCCCCGCCAGCGGGAAAAATGTCATTGAAGAGACTGAACGTGAACGGTATCGATACGGATGCAACAGCATCGTCCGAAGTGGGGAATGCGACGGGCGTACCGCCCGCGCTGACCGATGCGTCCTGGAAGCTGTACACATTCGACGCCACGTTGGTACTCGGCGCGACACTCGTGACGGTGAACGCCGGGCCGGTTGCGGACTGGCCGACCACCGTAATGGTCACAGGACCGGAAACGGCTCCGTTCGGAACGACCGTCTGAATCGCGTTGTTGGTTAGAGAAATAACGCGCGCGGCGGCGCCACCGATCGTGACCTGAAGGTTCTGCGGGATGGCGCCGAAATTGTTGCCTTGAATCGTCACCACCGTTCCCGGCGGACCGGAAAGTGGCGACGCGGAGTCGATCACCGGAGGCGCCAGAACAAAGCCGAAAAGTCCCGCAACGCCCCAGGTGCCGTCCGCATTCATGACAACGATATTCGTAAAACCCGGCATATTCGAAGGGGTCATGGCCTGGATCGTCCCGGAATCGACAACCGTGACCGATAGCGCGGCGAGACCGCCGAAATACACCTGCGCGCCGCTGCGGAAATTCGAGCCTGTTATCGTAACCAGGGTTCCGCCAATCACCGAACCCGAAGCCGGAGTGATGGCGACACAGGCCGGGGCGGGATCCGTAATGACAAGCGCGCCCGAAAGTATGGAGGTATCGCTGTTGCGGCTCACCTCGATAAACTTCGGACCCAGCGTCGTGGACGGGTCGATCGCAACATTCATCTTTGCACTTGTCGGTCCCACGACCGAGATCTGTCCGCCGAAACAGTTTGTCATGACGCTGATGCCGCAGCCGCCCGCAGGCACACCGAGGGCGATTTCCGGAGCCGAAGAGTTGAACAGAACACCGGCGGTGATGTCGTATCCGCCCAGAGTCAGGATTCCACTGATTCCGCGTCCAAGACGCACTCCGGTAGCGGGCCGCGTCAGGTTCAAACCTGTTGCGCTTTGAGGCAAGGTCTGAATGTTGGCTGTTGCCACCGCGTTCGCGGCAACGGTGACCGTCCGCGCTCCTATTAATGTTGCAACGTTGCCGAAGAAGGTGGTTCCGAAGTTTGTCTGAGCCGCCTGGTAAAAAGCTGCAATATTGGCCGCTGTAACCGGGTTGTCGAGCGGTTCCGCATAGACTCGATACGTTCCAGGCGGGACGAATCGAAGAGTGTACGTTCCGTCGGGTTGGGAGAGCGTCGAAACGATCGAGGTTCCAGTCGAATCAACGGCGACGACGTTCGCGCCGAAAATCGGGCCTGTAGCGGACGCGATCGTTCCCTGGATTTTTCCAGTCGCCGGAAGATTCTTCGGATAAATCTCCATGACGCCCGCAATATCGTCGTAAGACAGGGTCCGCTGATCCAGTTGACCGGGCAAAAAGTACGGCGACATCACGGACGAAATCATCGCGGCATGATCGAGACCGAGGAAGTGCCCGATCTCGTGGGTGGCGATGTTTTGAATGTCGTACCTGGCCGGCTCCCCGCTGGTCGAAAAAAGGAGCCCGGGGTTGAAGGCGATATCCGCTTCCTCCGTGCCGTACCCGGTCGTACCGCCGCTGCCGGGCACACTGCCGTAAAACAAGAACGTCGCTGCAATCGTCGCCGACCCCAGCGGTGCAGACGAGTCCGTAAATGTCACGAGATTAATCCCGTCAAAGCCGACATGGCTGACAGGCGTCGTTCCTGTATCAGTGAACTGGATATTCGTGGCGGGAATGCTCTGCCAGGTCTGGAACGCCGCGCGAATCGCGGCGAAGTCGCTGCCATTCGAGATCTGGGGTGAACCTGACGCACTGATCGCATAGGAGACCGGCATCGTTTGCCACTTCGCCATCTCGCCCAATGAATCGGTCAGGCGCGTGTACGCGGCCGCGCTCGCACAGAGAAGCCCGATTGCCGCGAAGATGCAGACGAACCGCATACTAACGGCTAAGGAGCTTTCGAATCTGGTCTTTGAAATTCTGAACCGGCATCCTGGTGAGGGCGCCGGGACGACCGTCCGGGAATGAAAGATCGCCGACGCTGTTGGTCACTTCGCCATTCGTCACCGTGAACTTGCCCTGGCCAAGGCCCAGCACCGTTTGAAACCCGGCACTCTGCTCGACGAAAACGACGGCGGTCTCCCCGCTCTGAAAAGACGGCATCCCGGCGACATGCAATTCGACATCACCGATCTTTCCGCCAATCGTTGTCACTTCGATGCTGCGGGACGACTGCCCCTTGATGGTTTCGTCCACCTGGATGGTGTAGTTCGTGTAGATGAGTCTTCGGTTCGTGCTCCAATAGGTCCGTGAATTCACGACTCGGCCGGCAACGATCGTATGTGCCCGTCTGACAAGGTCTTCCAGGCTGAGACGCTGGACTGTCGTGGCATACAGCGAACCGGTAAAAAGCAGGATTGCGAAAAAAATCCGGGCCCGCATCAGGCGAGTCTATCATGGGGGCAGAATGCGGAAGGGGGAGGATCTATTGGACCATTGCATCATTAGAGGTTTCTGCATTTCAGATTTGAAATGCAGAAACCTCTAATGATGCAATGGTCCAATAGAATATTATTTCGAAATGGCCGTCAATCCTGAGCTCCTGAAGATTCTGGTATGTCCACTGTGCAAAGCTCCGGTCCAGCTGACCGAGAATGGGCAAGGACTGAAGTGCAGCCAGTGCCGCCGCGTATATCCGATTCGCGACGACATCCCGGTGATGCTGATCAGCGAAGCGAAAGTTGAAGACTAAAGATCTCCTCCATCGTCTTCCAGAAAACGCCCGCATTCTTCTAATCCGGCTCCGCTCGATGGGCGATTGCCTCCTGCTGACGGGACCCGTCCGTGCTCTCAAAGAGGAATTCCCCGGCCTCCGTATTTCCGTGCTTGTGGAAAAACGGTTCGCTGCATGTTTCTCCGGCAATCCCGATTTCCACGAGGTCCTCATTGCGAAGGGAAAGTACCGCACGGCCGTGCGGCTGTTCTTCCGGCGATTCCATGTGATCGTCAATCTGCATGGCGGCCCGACGAGCCTGACATACTCTCTTCTCGCGCACGGCAAACGCGTGGGCGTCGAGCATTATCGCCTTTCGTTTCTCTACCACGGCCTGCTGCCGCCTCCCGATTCCTCCGCCCACACCGTCGAGACCACAATGGCGGGGTTCCGCTGGCTTGGAGTGAAACAGGAGACCGCGCCGGCTCTGCGATTTGAAAAACACGAAGGCGAAGCCGGCCAAATCGAAAAAACGTTGCGAGGCCGCCCGTACGCCGTCATTCATCCCGGCAGTGTGATGGCCACCAAACGCTGGGATCCAGGACGCTTTGCCGCCGTGGCACGCACATTGATGACCCGCGGCCTGACGATCGTCGTCACTGCCGGACCGGGCGAGGAGTCTTTCGCCAGCGAAGTTGCGCGGCAGATCGATGGCAGCGTGATTCTATTGAGCCTCTCCATTCCCCAACTTGGCGAACTGATCCGCAGCGCAAAGCTGTATGTGGGAAACGATTCCGGCCCGATGCATCTCGCTGCAGCGGTGGGCACGCCCGTCGTCGTGCCGTGGGGCTCTTCGGATTCCCGCCGCTGGCGCCCATGGGCCGTGGATCATCGCGTGGTCCAGAATCCCTTTGAGTGCAATCCGTGTCCGGGCTATCGTTGCCTGGTTGCGGAGTCGCCGCTGTGCATCGAATCGGTGACCGCCGAGCAGGTGACTGAAGCTGCAGAGGAATTGATGAGCCGCAGATGACGCGGATGACGCAGAGGGGAGCGCATTAAATTTTAACGCTCCCATCTGTGTCATCCGCGTCATCTGCGGCTAAGAACTGATATGAATCGCACCCGCGTTGAAGAAATCCTGAATCGCTTCTCCGGTCAGACCATCCTGATCGTCGGAGACGTCATGCTGGACGAATTCATCTGGGGCAAGGTGCGCCGTATTTCGCCGGAAGCGCCGGTGCCAGTCGTCGAGGTGGTGGATGAAACATATCGCCTGGGCGGATCGGGCAACGTCGCCGCGAACATTCAGGAGCTCGATGGAAAGGCTATTCCTATCGGAATCGTGGGCCGCGATGCCGCCTCAGATCGCATTGGCGAGCTGCTCGAAAAAGCCGGGATCGAAACCCATGGGCTGGTCCGCGCCGACCGGCCGACGACGCTGAAGACGCGCATCCTGGCTCACAGCCAGCAGGTTGTCCGGGCCGATCGGGAAAGCAGGAAACCTCTTTCCGCCGAATTGAATGCCGACCTGGCAATGCTGTTCACGCAATTTCTGCCGGAAGCCGCCGCCGTCATCGTTTCGGACTATGACAAAGGCGTCGTCAATCCGGATCTGATGGCCGCAATTTTGCCGATGGCCCGCAGCGAGGGAATCCCCGTCTTTCTCGATCCGAAAGTCCATCACGCCGATTACTATCGCCCGATTACGCTGATCACACCGAACCATCGCGAAGCGGAGCTTCTCACCGGCATGGCGATCGACAGCGAGCCGCGCCTCGAAGAGGCCGGACGCAAACTCCTGCAGAAATTCGCTTGCGAATATGCGCTGATTACGCGGGGCGAGGAAGGCATGTCGCTTTTCAGCAATGCAAGCTCGCATCACCTGCCGACATTCGCCCGCGAAGTGTTCGATGTGACGGGTGCGGGCGACACCGTCATTGCCGCCCTGGCTCTCGCTCGAGCCGGCGGCGCGGCGATGGAAGAAGCCGCAATTCTCGCCAATCATGCCGCCGGCATCGTTGTTGGAAAAGTCGGCACGGCGACGGTCACTCGCGCCGAACTCGTGTCGGACTTCGAAGCCCGCGATGCGCATTTTGCAGGTTAATTCGGCGCGAAGCCTCGGCGGCGGAGAAACCCATGTCCTCCAATTGACGCGCGCGCTCCGCGGCCGTGGTCACGAAGTTTTTCTGGCTGGACGCCGCGGCGGCCCGCTGAATCCGGACATTCCGCTGACGCCGCTGAAACTCCGTTCAATCCTCAAGCACGAAGACATCGACATCGTCCATGCTCATGCCGCGCGAGATTATCCGCTGGTCGCGGCAGCCGCCCTGGGGATCCGGGGCGTGAAGGTTATCTTCACGCGTCATCTGTTGTACCCGGTGCGGCGCAGCATTCTGTACAAGCGCGTCGACGGCTGGATCGCGCCGACAGCCGAAATTCTCGAAACCCTGAAACCGTTGAAGCCGAAGCGTTCGGTGGTCATTCCCAACTGGGTCGACACTCAGAAGTTCGCTTACCGGCCGCACCCGTCTCACAAGCCCGTGAGGATCGGGCTCATCGGACAGATCTCGCCGCACAAGGGACACGACGACGCCGTCGAAGCCATGCGCGAACTCGGCGGTGAGTTTCAGCTGATCATTGCCGGGGAAGGCGAGGCCTCTTACATCAAGAAGCTCAAACGCCAATCGAGCGGCCTGCCTGTCGCCTTTGCGGGATTCGTCACGCTGCCGGATTATTTCGCCGCGATCGATATCCTGATCGTTCCGTCATGGCAGGAGCCGTTCGGTATTGTAACGCTCGAAGCGATGTCGGCCGGTGTGCCGGTGGTAGGGACGGGACCGGCGGATGTGTTAAGGGGAACGTTCATCCCGCCGCGCAATTCCCATGCACTCGCGCATGCGATTCGGACGTGCAAGTTGGACGCGGAAGCACGCGAGCATGTGGAGCGAAATTTCGATGTCCGGAAAGTTATTCCGAAGATTGAGGAGTTTTATGCGGGAATAATCAGGAGCAGATAACTATTGGCCCTAATTTTTCTTCCCCCTCGCGACTTCCGCCGCCTTCTCCGACCATCGAATCGCTTCGTTCGCCGTCGGCCAGATAATGTCGAGCGGCGCTGCGCGCATCAGGAGTTCCTGCAGCGAACCCATGGCGACCTGAGCGTTCCGGAATTCCTGGGGCGCGAGTTGATCGGCTCCCAGGAGCTGCGCAATCTGGAACGCGGTGCGGGCCTGGGTCACCGAGGCGTGGACACCGGCTCCGCTGATCGGTTTCAGCATGGAGTAATCATAAGCGCCGACAGGAATCGAGGTGGTCTTGCGGCGGGGATCCAGGGAATTCTGAGTGCGGAAGACGACGGTCGCGCTCGGACGATCGACCATGTAATGAGGTTCGGCGGTAATCAGCAGGCCGAATTCGGTCAGCCGCGTCGTTCCGCTGAACTGGCCTTTCCCTCCGCCCGCATCCAGCTCGCCGAGGTTGTCGAAGGCTCCTTCCGGAGATACAGCCCACACCACGTATGTGTTCATCGCAGGAGCCGCGTTGGCGGGCGGGCCGACGCGATCGATGTCCACGCGGACATGCGACACGGTTCCTTCGCGTTTCAGTTCGACCCGGCCTGAAGGCGCCAGCACCACCTTGACGTCATTGGTTAGCGGCATCGTCACCACATCAACGTCGACATTCCCCAGCAGCAAAAATAGAGCGAGCGACAGAACGATCATGGCGACGGATATTTGCTGACAGGTGAAAACGAAATTTTAAGTGTGTCTTTATCGACGAGCAACGCGAGCGGACTCTTCAGCGAGTCGATCCCGAGATACACTACCACCGAAGTGCCCTTGCTGTTCGAGTCCACCACGCGCGCGTCGTGCATCCCTTTCGTGTAGTAACCGTCCTTGCCCCAATCCTGATCAAAGTCTTTCATGGAGTAACGGCCACTGGCGTCCCACAACTGATACGCGCCGTCGAGGTTTCCGCCCTCGACCTGTGCCATGAACTGGCGCACCGCGCGCTCCTCCCGAAAGTTGGCGAACTTGTAAAGCATGCCGCTGATGAATATCAAAACCAGTGCGATCCAGAAAGGAACCTTCAGCCGTTCCTTCAGAGCCCGCGATTTTTTGGGGATCGGGTGGTTGTCGTAGAGAAGGCTACCGATGATCTTCTCGGCCATAGGATCTATTCTAGCCGCGAATTCTCCAACACGCATCTGAACCCGATATTCGCCACCCGAAAGGTTGGAATAAACCAATAGCGATACGACGCCCGGGCCACACCCGGTTTCCCGATCCAGGCGCCGCCGCGCAGAACTCTGGTGGGCAGAGTCTGGCCTTGAAAGGCGAGTGTGTCGCCTGCCGGCGGCCCCATGGGATCGACCGCCGGGCTGTTCTCGTAGTATTTGGATCCGTACCAGTCGTTGGTCCATTCCCAGACGTTGCCGAGCATGTCGTAGAGGCCGTAGGCGTTGGGCTTCTTCTGCGCGGATTCGTGCACGGCGTGCATGCTGTTGACGCTGGTCCAGGCGATCGCGTCCAGTTCGCCGTAACGAACAGTGGCCGTGCCGCCGCGGGCGGCGTATTCCCATTCCGCTTCAGTGGGCAGGCGGCCGCCAGCCCACTTGCAATATCGGTCGGCCTCTTCCCAGGTCATCGACATCGCCGGGAATTTCGGATTCGTCTGCTCGCCGGCCAGCCGGACGGCGTTCGTGCTCCCGAAAATCTGGAAAGCGGCGACCGTCACTTCGGTCTGGCCGATCCAGAAGTCATGGCTGATTTGAACCATGTGCGGCGGCTTTTCATCTTCGTAGCATTCTTTATCGCCGTCGGAGCAGCCCATCCGGAACGCGCCGGCAGGAATGTGAACGTAGGTCTGGTGATCCTTGGAATTCTTGCGGGTCTCGGGCGGCGCGGCGAACAGGGAGCCTGCGAGGAAGAAAGATAGGAGAAGACCTATCGGAAATTGGAGATTCGAAATTCGAGATTGGCGATCGGATTTCCAATTTCCAATTTCCAATCTCCAATCTCCAATCTCCAATAGTATTAAAGTTCCAATTGGCCGCTACTGTCACCAAGCTTATCTATAGTAGCCCCGGCCTTGTCCATCAAAGTCAGGAGCAGGTTCGTCATCGGCGTACGATCGGGGAATTTGATATGCCGGCCGCCCTTGAAACCGCCGCCGAAGACCAGGTTCGGCAGCGGGAAGTGATCATGGACATTGCTGTTGCTCATGTTGCTGCCGAACAGAACGATTGTATGGTCGAGCAGTGAACCGTCGCCGTCGGGAGTGGACCGCAACTTTTCGAGGAACTGCGCGAACAACCCGGCCTGGTAGATCTGGATCTTGACGTTCTTCTTGATCGCCTCGGGCAGGTCGTCATGATGCGATATCTCGTGCCAGGCATCCGGGACACCGATCTGCGGAAGCGCGCGGTTGCTGGTTTCACGCGCGACCATGTAGGTCGAAACGCGGGTGACGTTGGCGCGATAGGCCAGGACCAGCAGGTCATACATGGTCTTCACGTGTTCTTCGTAGGAGTAAGGAATGCCGGCCGGAGGCGCGGACAAAGCCGGATCGGCGATCACAGCCTGTTCGGTCCCGACTTTCTGTATCCGCCGTTCGATCTCCCGCACGCTGTCGAGATAGTCGCCGACGGCGGCCCGGTCCCTGGCCCCGACGTTCTTCTGAAGGTCGGCCACCTGGTCCTTGAACGCGTCGAGGATGCTGCTGTCTTCCTTGCTGCGTCCGGTTTGTCCGAACATCCGGTCGAACGCCCGCCGCGGATTGATCTCAATGGGAAGCGGCGTCGTCGGGGTGCGCCACGACATTGCGTTCATATAGATGCAGCCGTAATCGCGATCGCAGGAACCCACCATCCCGGAGCGGTCTTCGGTCCCGAGCTCGACGGACGGCAGCAGGGTCGAGTTTCCAATGCGCCGGGCGAGGATTTGATCGGCGGTGACGCCGGCCAGGGCGTCGGTTCCCTGCGTCGGTTTCGGCCGCACTCCGCTCAGCCAGGTTGTCGGGCTCAAGGAATGGACCGCCGAGGTGTCGGCCGCGGCATGCGCGAGGCCTGAAACGACGATCATCCGATCCCGGAAGGCTTTGAGCGGTTGAAGAATAGGCGTCAATTCAAAGGACGCGCCCTCCTTCTTCGGCGTCCATTGGTCCATGATCGCGCCATGGGGCATGTAGACGAACGACATTCGTGGAGCGGCGTTCAGCGCGGTCTTATCCTGAGCGGTCAGTGCCGGGACCATGCAGTCCAGGAAAGGCAGACCCAAAGCGGCGCCGGTAGCCCGCAGGAAGGTGCGGCGGGAAAGGTATTTCTTCGTGACGAACATGGCTTAATGCGTGACCAGCTTACTCAATCCGTAATTATAAATGCAATACGGTAGCGTAAATAAAACATAAGGAACGATCGCCTGGAATCCACGTCAGTCGTGGCTCTCAGGCTTGACGATCGAATATCGCTGGTATAGAGTTTTCACACTTTTGAGTGTTTCAAAAGTGTGAACAGGCTTTAAAAAAAAATGACAAGCTGGAGACAATTCAGGGCCTCGATTTCTTTGACCCACCGGTTTGGCACATATATAGGTTCGCGGCTCCAGCAAGAAGCAAATGGAGGGATGGTAGATGTCGAAAAAGTTTACGTACGCACTAGCCACGTTTGTGCTGTGCGTGCTTTCTGCATACACGTTCGGACAAGGTATTAATGCCGTAGTAGGCGGCTCCGTGTCCGACGCGTCGAAAGCATTGATTCCCGGCGTGACAGTTACTGCAACGAATACGGGAACCGGTATTGCATCAACGACGGTAACCAATGAGTCCGGGGCATATCAGTTCCCTGCATTGCAGCCGGGAACTTACAAGGTCAGCGCGGAACTCCCCGGGTTCCAAACCCAGACGTTCACCGGCGTCACACTCGGTGGAGCGCAACAGATTACGCTCAATTTCACACTGCAGGTCGCTGCCGCGGCTGGACAGCAGGTCGAAGTGACGGTAGCCGCGGACACGGTTATGGCCACCACGTCAAACTCGATCGGCACCGTCCTTCCGGACTACAAACTCAAAGAACTACCTGCTCTGACCGGCAACGTGCTCAACGTGGTTGAGAACGTTCCCGGCGTACAACGCGATTCGGGCGGCACGTTCGGATATATGGCGGGCGGACGTCTCGGCGACGTCAACGCCACACTGAACGGCGTCAACGTGAACGATGGCCGCTATGAAAACGGCGCCTGGTCCACGGTGTATACGAGTCCCGATCTCGTTGAAGAAGTCAAGGTTGTCGTGGCGCCTGTGGACGCTGAAACGTCGCGCGGTAACGGCCAGGTGCAGATGATCACGCGCTCCGGAACAAATGCATACAGAGGCAGCCTCTCCTGGAGCAACCACAATTCGTCGCTCGACGCCAACGATTGGTTCAACAACCGCAACGGCGTTGCCAAGGGCTATGACAACCGCAACCTTTATACGGCTCGCCTCGCTGGTCCCATCTTCAAGAATAAGACGTTCTTCTTCCTCTTGTTCGATGGTCAGCGCGACTTTAAAAAAGTCGCGGCGACCGGTCTGACATGGACCGATATGGCAAAGGCCGGGATTTTCCGGTATTGGCCCGGCGTTGATAACACCAATGCGTCGAACGCCAAGCCAGGTGTTGATATTTCCGGAAACCCAATCATGCCTGGCGGCGCCACGGGCCCGCTCGCGGCAATCGGCCTGTTTGGTTCCTGCAATTTTAACGGGGCACCCGTAGCGAACTGCAAACCGTACAGCAATCCGCTCACTCCATCGACAGTTGCGTTCATGCAACAGGAATTCAGCCGCATGCCGTCCCCCAACCAGTTCACTTCGGCTGGAACCCTGACAGGTGACGGTCTCAACACCGCTATTATCAACTTCGTTCGCCGTCAAGATGGTTTCGATCAGACGAACGGAAACAGCGACGAGGTGAACCGCGATCAGTACAATGCGCGCATCGATCACAACTTCAATTCGAACCACAAGTTGAGTTTGATCGCCACCAACGAACACACCTGGGGCACGGCTTCTCAGGCAGGATTGAGCGCCTGGCCTCTGGCATTCAGCGGCCTGGCGGTGAAGCGGCCGGTGGTCTACACGATTCAGATGAGTTCGACGCTTTCGTCGACCATGTTGAACCAACTCCGCCTCGGCAAAAGCGGGTCCGACAATTGGCAGTGGGGCGCCGCGGACCAGAGCACACCGCTCGGCGCGCAGGTCCGGTCGTTGCTTTACTACGCGAACGGCATCCCGATCGGTGGTGATAATGCGATGTTCGCCACTGGTATTTCGCCTTTTGCCAGCAAGGGCGGATTCGGCCGATGGCGTGAAGGTATCAACCCCCGATGGTCCATTGGAGATGATCTGAGCTGGACCAGAGGAAAGCACGCGTTCAAGGGCGGTATGGAATGGCGCCGCACGGAATCGAACGGATTCAACGACCCCAACATCACTCCTGTCGCAGCCCTGGGCGGCGGCAACAACCCGCTCACCCTGGACAGTTCGGCTGCGGGCGGCGGATTCACCGGACTCTCGACCAACAACGCGACTCTGGCCAAAAATTTTATCTATGACACGGCCGGCCAGATCAATACCATCAATGAAGCTTTCGGCATCCTCAGCGCAACCAACACAGCGCTTCAGCCGACGCCGATTGTTCCCAACAACCGCCACTGGAATTATCAGAACGAAATGAGCGCGTATTTCAAGGACGACTGGAAATTGCGTCCGGCTCTGACCGTCAACCTGGGCGTTCACTGGGAATATTACGGCCAGCCCTACGAGCATAACGGCCTCGCGGCGCGCGTCGTCGGCGATCAGAACGCGTTCTTCAACGTGAACTGCGCCAGCACCCCCGGCACTCCGATCGCTGATATTCCGGCTCCCGGACCGGGCGACACAAGCTGCACCAATCTGGCTCAGGTGCAGTTTGTCGGAAAGAACTCGACACATCCCGACGTCGGCGTGAATCTCAAGGGAAATGATTACCACAGCTTTGCACCGGCCTTAGGTTTTGCGTATGACCTGCCGTGGTTCGGGAAAGGCAAGACGGTTCTGCGGGCCGGATATGCCATTGCGTATGAAGGCGCTCTCCGCAACTTCATCACGGTGGACGGCGTTATCAATACCGTTCCCGGCATCAACCTCATCAACGGCGGCTCCGGAATAACCTGGAACGCTCCTGCGGCGGGTGCGGGCACTCCGAACACGACGCTCGCCAACCTTCAGCTGCCGATTCCGTTCCCGGCCGGCACGCCGACCACATCTCCGTTCCCGGTGACGCCGACGGCACGAACCCTGGGAATCACAACCTACAACTACACCAATCCGTACACTCAAAACTGGAACATTGAAGTCCAGCGCGAAGTTGCGAAAAACACAACCGTTGAAATTCGCTACGTAGGAACCAAAGGCACGAAGCTTTGGGCCACGGTGAACAACAACGACTACGCGCTGTATGAGAGAGCCAATGCTTTTGGTCTGTTCAGCGCCTTTGACGCAGCGCGCGCCGGCGGCGATTCGCCGCTCTTGAATCAGTTGTTCAATGGCGTCGGCCTCACCGGCACGTGCGTCGTAAATGGAACGACGTGCACGGGCGCACAGATTCTTCGGACCAATACGACGACCCGGCCGTTCCTTGCGAATGGCAGCTACGGTGCTTTGATCAATTCGATCAACACCAGTCTGGCGTATACAGGAAGCGGCACAACCAGTTCCGGACAGATCCTCCGCCATGCCGGTTTCCCGGACAACTATCTGGTGCCAAACCCGCAATACTCGTCGGTGAATTTCCAGGAGAATGATCAGAACTCAACCTATCACTCCCTGAACCTGCAGGTTACCCGCCGCCTGACTCAGGGTTTCACCAATACAACCTCGTTCATCTGGAGTAAAGCGATGGGCGCAGGCAATTTTGTGGATCCCGCGCAACGCTCGGACTGGAAGACCCTGCAGACTGTTGACCACGCGGGCCAGCTGAGCAGCAGCGGAACCTACATACTGCCTTTCGGCACGGGCAAAGCCCTTTTGGGCAACGCTCCCGGCTGGGCGCAGAGAATTGTCAGCGATTGGCAAGTCGGCGGCATTGGCAACTATGTCACCGGCGGCCCCGTGTCATTCACGACTTCGGTGGACCCCTTCAGCAGCAATGAGGCGGGCCGCCCGGTTCTCGTCGGTGCCAACCCGGCTGGCAGTCTCAAGAAGATCGCTTCAGGCGTGACATACTTCAACGGCTATTCGACGATTCCGGACCCGACCTTCGCTCAGGTTACACCCGGCTGCGTAGCCACAACAGCTTGCAATGGCCTGGTCGCCGGGTTAAGCAACAGGGCTGTGGTCGATCCAAACGGAAACGTTTTGATGGTCAACCCTGCTCCTGGAACAAAAGGGAACGTCCAGCAGAATAGCCTCCGTGGACCGGGCGCGCTTTACCTCGATATGAACATGAAGAAGAGCATCCGGGTTGCTGAAAGCAAAAACATCGAACTTCGCGTCGACATCGTGAACGTTCTGAACCATCCGAACTTCTCCGATCCGACGGCGAGCATCGAATCCACCAGCTTCGGCAACATCACGTCGCTACGCAGCGGCTTGAACACCGGCGGCAACGGTGGCATGCGAAGCTTCATTCTGAACACACGTTTCAACTTCTAACAATGGCAGCGGGCTGCGGCCCGCCGCTCGAACCTCAATCCCCTGCGGGCAACCGCAGGGGATTTTTTTATTTCCCGCACTCTTCCGACACCCTTGGCTCCGATTCACCGAGCAAAGCAAACTTCCGATTTTTTTCACCTGGGCCATTCCTGTCGGCCGCGCTATATTGTCACTGCCCCGCGGCTCCGGGAGACACGAATGACACCTGAAGAAATCCACAACACGATTGAATTCCTCATTCAGCATTCCGCTAATTTTTCCGTCCATATGGAGGAATTGAGGCTGCGGCTGGAAGAATTGGGCAACCGGCAGCAGGACTTTGCCAGACGCCAGGAGCGCGATCACGAATTCTTGATGGAAGTAACGAAGTCGACCGCCCAATTTCAGTCCTGGGCCGCCGATGTATTCGCGATCGAGTCGCGGCGGCTCGATGAACGCGACCAACTGCATCAGGACGCCAGAGCCTTCCAGAAAGAAGCGCTGCGCCTGCTGAACCGCATTCTTGACAAGCTTCCGCCCGCAGAACACTAAATAAAGGTGCGGACGCATCCAGCCTTCGATTTTCGACTCCAAGCATGGATCTGCGAGATGCAAGCTTGGACTTTGAAATCCAGGCCTGCATGTGGCACATCCAGGCTTGAATTTCCAGATTCAAGCTTGGATGCGACGCATGCAGGCTTGGATTTCCAGATTCAGGCTTGAATGCGGCGCATGCAGGCTTCGAATTCCGGATTCAGGCCTGAATGCGACGGATGCAGGCCTGGAATTTCAGATTCAAGCCTGAATGCGACGGATACAGGCTTGGAATTTCAGATTCAGGTCTGAATACGACGGATACAGGCCTGGAATTTCAGATTCGAGCCTGAATGCGACGGATACAGGCTTGGAATTCCAGATTCAGGCCTGGATGCGACGGATGCAGGCTTGGAATTCCGGATTCAGGCCTGAATACGGCGGATGCAGGCTTGGAATTTCAGATTCAGGCCTGAATACGACGGATACAGGCTTGGAATTTCAGATTCAGGTCTGCATGCGACGGATGCAGGCTTCGAAATCCAGATTCAGGCTTAGACCCTCCATCACGTTCGCTTTCCGCGGGCATTTGTAAAATTCCGCGGCCGATGCGTAAAAAGATGCCAGGCAGTTTAGTACTTTTTGCGTTTGCCGGCGATTTACATAGTATGGGGCCAAATAATCCGGCCTCAAATTTTGACAACGAAGGGGGGTGAGAGCCTATGTCGCAAACCAAAACGATCAAACCGTACGAAGCGTACGGCACGGAGCCGGACGGTACCATCGTCACGACTGCCACGGCCGTTCAGACCGCTTTGACCGGGAATTCGAATTACTCGAATCTGCCGGTCGACTTGGCGACCCTGAAGACGGATATCGCGACGCTATCGGCGCTTATGGCCGAAGCTCGAGATGGAAGTAAGAAGGTCATCGCCGAGAAAGCCAAACAGCGGGAAGTTGTTGTGAAAGAGTTGCGGCTGCTGGGACGCTATGTCGAAGTGACATGTAAAGACGATATGGCGATTTTCCAGTCCAGCGGTTTCCGGCCTGCGTCAACGAGCAGGACGAAATCGCCGGCACTGACTCAGTACATCCGCAGCATCAATCACGGCGCCCACAGCGGGCAGATTGTCATTCGACTGGTGGCGGTTCCCAAAGCCGTCAGCTACGAATTGCATTATGCCGCTGAAAGCAACAACGGCGCCGCTCCGGCATGGACGACATTGACGTTGACGGGTGTGAGAACGCCCGTCACGCTCAGTGGTCTGACACCGGGAACGGCGTACGCATTCCAGACGCGGTCGCTGGCGAAAGCCGGTGGCTACACCGACTGGAGTGATCCGGTGACATTCATGTGCACATAACCGGATAACCGCTGGGCCGCAGGTGACGCGAATGGCACGGATGGGCGCCCATCTGTGTCATCCGCGTCATCTGCGGCTACTTCTCGTAGAGTTTGCTCCGTGAAACTGCGCACAAGCGGCGATCAAAATATCGGAAGCAGGGACGGTATGTCCATCTCAGCCGGTTTTCATGCAATGCCTTATCGAAACCATTCCGAAGGATCGGCCTTCACACGCCGCTGAATAGATTTCCGCTTTTGGAGCAGGCGTGGGAGATGGCGAAGGAGGTAGAAGAATGCGGGGATCGAGGACCACTCCCTTAAAAACACAAAGCCGATGACGGCGAGATCGCGCTTCGTGATCGGCCAGAAATCGCGCCGGTACAGGCGGCCGCTGATGTTATTCAAGCGCAGCAGAAACCGGTTTTTAACTGAGTGGTAGTTGATCAGTTTCGGTAATTGGCTGCGGCGTTCCGGGGTGACGCGGCGGCGATGCCGGGCGGCGGCGGACGGAACATAAATCGAAGTCCAGCCGAGAAGGCGGCAACGCCAGGCCAGGTCGGCATCTTCACGATAGGCAAAAAAGTCTTCGTCGAAATACTGGCCGGATATCACAACCGCATCGAGTGCAGCCCTCCGGTACATGGCCGCGGCGCCACTCGGGCCGAAGATGTCTTCGGGTTGATCGAACTGCCCCGAATCCGGCTGATCGGCGCCGCGATCGAGATGCCGCTGCTCGCGGAACATGATGATGCCGGTGGAATCGATCATCTTTCCATCCATGCGCAGCAGCTTGCCGCTCGCCGACGCGGCATCGGGCCGCACATCCAGGGCGCGTACCAGTTCCTCGATGAATGATGGGGCCAGGACGGTGTCGGGGTTGAGAATCAAAACGTATTCGGACTCAAAGCGCCCGATCAGTTCGTTGTGCGCCTTGCAGAAACCCGTATTGACGGGCGAGCGCATGAGATATTGAACGTCGAACGGCTCAACGGTCTTCAGCGTGTCGTCGCTGGAGGCATTATCGAAAATGTGAACGGCGACGTCCGTGAACGTTTGCAAGCGCAGGCTCTCGAGGCAAGCGGCGATATCGCCGGCGCTGTTGAACGTGACGATGTTGACGGCGACCTTCACCATCCGATCAGCGCTCCGAACAGAACCTTGCTATAGCCGGGAAGATTCGAAGGCCGCGCGATCATCCGGCCGATCACACCGGCAGCAACAGATGCCCGGACAGCAAGGACTTCATGCCATCTGAACCATTTCTGCGCATACCGGACCTGGTTCCGGTAGTACGCATCCACAAACCGGCCGCTCCCCATCGCCTTCGCGCTGTAGCCGCCGGCGTGGGCGAACCTGGCCTCCGGCGCGAAGTAGACTTCCCAGTTGTCGCGCTGGAGACGGCGGCAGAAGTCCACGTCTTCGTACCAGGCGGGATAGAAGCCGGGATCGAATATTAGAGTTCCTTTGGAGATCTCGCGCCGGATCATAATGGCGGCGGCCGCGACCTGCTCGACTTGAATGAAATCCCCTGCGCGGTCATAGACCGCGCCTACAGGCAGGCCGAGATTTTCACGGAGGAGAGTCCACATCGTGGGGAGAAGACGGGGAAGATATTTCTCTCCGGCATAGCCGCCGATGGCCGCAGCGCGGGGATGAGTGTCCATGAACTGTTCCATCAACCGAATCGAACCTGGGGCGGCCTGCACGTCTGGATTCAAAATGAGGACATATGGCGTTTCTGCCCGCTGGAGGATCTCATTGACGCCGCCGGCAAACCCGCGATTTTCGCTGCTGCGGACAACCTGAGCCCTGCTGGATTCCCGGCCGGCAAAATCCAGCGAATCGTCTTGCGACGCGTTATCAAAAACGAGAATCTTCAGATCCGGCTCGCCGAGCAGCGATTCTACGCAGGCCTGGAGGTGGCGTCCGGAATTCCAGTTCACAATACCAGCCGTCGTCTTCATGCGGGCTTCTTCGTCGCAAAAACCAGCATGATGTCCATTGGATTGATGCGGAATGTCAGACTTGAGGAGCCGTTTGTCTGTGGAAGCCAACGGCAATATCGCGACAGCCGGTTGAGGACCAGCCCGGCGCTGGCGTGCTTCCCGATGTTTTTCACGCGGCGCACTTCAAGGCCATGATCTTTAAAAAGCCGCGAAATGGTTTTCGGATCGAAGAAGAAATAGTGCTCGGGAATGAACTGGCGCCAGCGCGACTTCAGGAGCGTGAATGGAAGCGACGCGATGTTCGGTGTTTCGATCACGAGCAGGCCGCCCGGTTTCAGCCGTTCCGCCATCGCCTGGATGAAACGGCGCGGCGAATCGACGTGTTCGATGACATGAAAGCTGGCAGCCACGTCGAAGTCCTTCCACGGGACGCGTTCGATCACGCCTTCAAAGAGCGGCGCAATGCGGCGCGAATCCGCCGCCAGATCCGGATTCGGCTCGACGCCGAAAACATTGAATGACTTGCTCGCGACGTCCAGGAAATCGCCCCGCGCGCAGCCGACCTCCAGCAGTTTGCCGCCGGACTTGAACTGCTGCATGAGGTCGAGCCGCCACTGCGCGTTCAAACGTCCGAGCCGGTGCTCCTCAGTTCCGGACAACTGCCGGAAACTTTCATTAGCCTGGATAACTCTTTGCGTGGTTACGGAACCGGAATCGGCTCCGAATACAAGATTAGACCGCCGCAATCCGACGTAGCGGAAACCGCAGCTCACGCACTCGACGAGCGGCCCGTCGAGGCCCGGCGAGTTCAGGACGAAGCGCGGGTTCTTGGTGCCGCAGAGATCGCAATCCGCCGCCTGTTCCTCAGAATTTGCGGGCATACAGCACTATTGTTATCTGATATGCGGTCAATTTAACCAGAAACGACAAGCTCTCTGAATAAGTTTTCGTACGCGTCCGTCACGGCGTCCCAGGAATAGCGAGCTTTGGCGCGGGACCGGGCGGCCGCGCGCAGCCTCTCCACGAGCGCCGGGTCAGACAAAGTCAGTTCAAGTTGCGGGCGAAGCGTGGCGGCATCATCGAAGAACAGCCCGGCGTCGCCGAGCACTTCGTTATTTTCAGGAGTGTCTTTGGCGATGACGCAATTGCCGGCGCCCATGGCTTCGATCAACGCGGGGTGCGTGCCGCCCACTTCGGTCGCTTGAATATACGCGTAAGCGTGCGACTGGAGCTCGCGGTATCCCGTTCCATAAATCGCGCCCGGAAACAGGATGCGTGGATCGCGTGTGCTTTTCAGGCGCTCGATATAGTCGTGCGCGTATGGCGCGTCGCCGACGATGAGAAGCGGCATGTTCGTCCGAACATTCTCGAATGTTTCGGTCACGATGTGCGCGTTGTTCTCCGGCTCGAGGCGGCTGACATAGAGGAAGTATTCGCGGGGCTTCACGCCCAGGCGGTCGAGCACAGCCGTGGTTTCAACTCGCTCGCACTGCGCTCCATACGCGATCATGACGGACGGCGTGCGGTACTCTTTCAGATAATAATCGCGAATGACGTTGGCATCGGTGACGACGACATTCGGAATCAGCGTCGCCAGCCGCTCCGAGAGGCGGTAATAGGCGCGGCCGGCCGGACCCCACTTTTTTCGAAGCCGTTCGATACCGTCGACATTCAATGCCACGGATGTTCCGCCGAGCCGCGAAATGACGCAAAAGATCGCGTTCGCCGCATTGCACATGAGAATGCAATCGAACCGCCGGGGCAGCGCGTGAAGCACGGAGAGGAAGGTATGCGCGACGGTGTCGAGGTGTTTTGTGCCGATCGTGGGAAGAATGGTGAGGCGTACGCCTTTATAGGTCTTGTCCGGATAGCGGATGTTGTTCGAGCGGCAGTAGACCGTCACGTCGTGGCCACGAGCGGCCAGACGGGTGGCGAGTTCTTCGGCGAAGGTTTCGAACCCGCCGTAATTGGCCGGGATGCCGCGGGTTCCCAGGATGGCCAGTCTCATTGCATTGGAACGATACCATTCGGAGCGCTGCGCGGAAATCTGTAAGGTGGCTGCGCCACTTTTAGGAAGTGAGCTATGGGAGGAGCGCAACATTCCCCGCCCTTCCAAGGCGGGGTGGCTGCGCCGTCAATAAAATGGTCCGTTCTTTGGCAGGCGCAGACGGGGTGGTTGGTAACTTCCATCAACAAACAAGGTGCGCTTCGCGGTTCGTAACTAACCACCCCGGCGCTTTGCGCCACCCTTCCTTGAAAAGGAGGGGAATGGAAGCGTCGCGAACTTCATAGATGCTCGCGCAGCGCTCTTTTTAATCGGAAAGCAGCTATTCTTTTCCTATGCAAGACCTCCTCGCCAGATGCCGCCAGCAGCTCCCGGAAGCCGTGCTTCTGCTTGAGCGGATGGTTTCGATGGAATCGCCGAGTCTCGACAAAGCACTCACCGATAAATTTGTTCAATTTGTCAGTGAACAATTTACCGGAGGCGACGTCACCATCATCCCGGCAGAAAAATTCGGCAATCACCTGCGCCTGAAATTTCCGGGTGCGTCCCGAAATCGGGTGCTCCTGCTCGGACACACCGATACCGTCTGGCCCGCGGGAGAACTGGCCAGACGGCCGTTCAAGATCGAAGGTGGGCAGGCTCTCGGCCCCGGGGTGTTCGATATGAAATCGGGGATTGTTCTGATGCGAATGGCGCTTGCCGTATTGAAAGACAGCCCCGTGACCATTCTGCTTACAAGCGACGAGGAAGCCGGCAGTCCATCGTCGCGCGCGTTGATCGAAAGCGAGGCCATCCAGTGCGCGGCCGTGCTGGTGCTCGAGCCGGCGCTTCCGGGCGGCGCGTTGAAGACGGCGCGCAAGGGTTCCGGAAGATTCACGCTTAAAGCCATCGGACGGGCGGCGCACGCCGGCATCGATCCGCAGAAAGGCGTGAACGCGATCGAGGAGCTTTCGCATCAGATCCTGAAGCTGCAGAAGATGACCGACATTCGGTGCGGTACCACGGTGACCGTCGGTGTCGTGCAGGGCGGAACCCGATCCAATGTCGTACCGGCTGAAGCGGCCGCCGAAATCGATGTGCGCGTGACATCGATGGAGGAAGCGGAAAGGCTCGTCGCAGCGATCAGGAGTCTCACACCGCACCTGCCGGAAGCGCGGCTGGAAATCCACGGCGCGATGAACCGGCCGCCGATGGAGCGCACCACCGACACCGCGAAGCTGTTCAACCTGGCGCGGACGCTTGCCGCGCAGATCGGAATCGATTTGAAAGAAGACTCCACAGGCGGGGCTTCGGACGGGAATTTCACGGCCGCGCTGGGCATTCCAACACTCGACGGCCTGGGCGCGATTGGCGGCGGGGCGCACGCTGCCGATGAGTGGGTGGAGATCGAGTCGCTGCCGGCCCGGGCAGCGATCGTCGCGGGATTGATAGGCGAACTAATGTAGAATCATTTCTTGGGGTAGCCTCCCTTGAAATCGGTCTTTTACGTCGAGGACGAGTTTGTCGCGACTCTTTTTAAGCAGTATTTTAACGGGACGGGTAACAGCGCAGTCTTTCTAAAGCCGGATCACATCGACACGGATTCTGCCGATTTTGTTGTGGCGCAGTCCGAAGATGCTGAAACGCTTACGAGAATCCTGGAAGCTGTCGGCCGCGAACCGCGAAAAGTCCCTACCCTTGTCATCACATCCCAACCTGAGCGTATCCCCGAAAAATACAAAAGTTTTGCGCATTTTGTGGGGGTGCCCGAGCTGCTCGAATCGAATTTCCGGTGGCACATCCGGCTGGCCCGCACGACGCGCATTGTGGAGGAGGTCAAGGCACAGTTCGAAGGCGCCGAATCCGTCCTGATTCTGCTTCAGGACGATCCGGATCCCGATGCCATAGCCAGCGGTCTCGCGCTCCGGCAGGTGCTCGGCCGCAACAAGCAGACCGCGCCGCTCGGCTCATTCGGCCGCGTAACGCGGCCCGAAAACATCGCCATGGTGAAGCTGCTCGAGATCGAGATCGAGAAAATCACGAAGGATACGATCAAGGACTTCAACCATATCGCGGTGGTGGACCTTCAGCCGCCGCATCTTTCGAACCCTCCCGACGAGATCGATCTGGTGATCGATCATCATCCCGAACAGTTCAACTATCAGAGCCATTTGAAGGACATCCGGCCGAATTACGGGGCGACGTCGACCATTCTGCTCGAATATCTTCTCTGCTCGAACAGCAGCATCGGAACCCGGCTCGGCACCGCGATGCTGTACGGGATCAAGAGCGACACCTTCGCCCTCTCGCGCGAAGTCAACGAATGGGATGTGCTCGCGTTTTCATATTTGTACCAGCTTGCCAATCAAAATCTGATGCGGCGCATCGAGCGGCCCGAGCTGCCGCCGGCTGCGCTCGATGCCTTGAGTGTGGCGTTGAAAAACCGCCGCGTGATTGATCGCGTGGCATTTGTGAATCTCGGCCGCGTCGAGCGCGACGACCTGATTCCGCAGATGGCGGATTTCAGTCTGTCGTTCGAAGGCATCGAGTGGGCGTTCGTCAGCGGCGTGTTCGACTCGAACTACATCATCTCCGTTCGCAACGTCGGGTATGTCCGGTCGGCGGGGCGCGTCCTGAAGGAAGCGTTCGGGGGAATCGGCTCTGCCGGCGGACACGCATCGATGGCCAAAGCCATTATCCCGCTGGGTTCGAAGCCGATCCGTCAGATGGATCGAATGGTCCAGGATAGATTCCTGAAAGCGCTGCACGCGGGGAAATGAGAGCTGTCATTCAACGCGTATCGAACGCCAGGGTCGTGATTGGCGGTGCGGAGCACTCTCGCATCGACGCGGGCATTCTTGTCCTGCTCGGCGTCGAGAAGGAAGACACGGCGGAAGACGCCACGGCGCTGGCGCGGCGGATTGTGGAGTTGAGGATTTTCGAGGACGAGGCGGGAAAGATGAATCGGTCGATCGCCGAAACGGGCGGGCAGATTCTCGCTGTATCCCAATTCACGTTGCTCGGCGATTGCCGGCGCGGGCGGCGGCCGTCATTTGATCCGGCGGCGCCGCCGGACATGGCTAAGCCGCTATACGAGCTGTTCGTGAAAGAAGTTGAGACGTCTGGGATCCCGGTGGCGACAGGAGTGTTTCAGGCAATGATGGAAATCGAGCTGACCAATCAGGGACCGGTAACCTTCATTCTCGACAGCCGGAAACGCTTTTGAATCGGCTCGACTGAGAGCTGCAGCGCAGGCGCCACCCCGATCGGCGCGACGTGGTCGAGAAACAACTCGACGGATGCAGGCGTGGCCAGAAGATAATTCGAAACGCTCCACTTGCACTGCGCCGCCATCGGATGCAGCGGACTGATGAGCCAGCCCCGGGCCCTTTCGTTCGCAGTCTGGGCCGGTTTCGAAGTAAACGCCCACGACGACAGATTCAACGTCCGGAGAGCCGCCGCGGCGTCGGCCGCGGTGCTGATCAATACAGGTTCGTCCGTTGCTGTCGCGGAATACGAGAACGGACGCGATGGAGCATCCGGCGACGGCAGGTCTTCCCGGGCGGCCGCAAGCGACAACGACGAATGGCCTTCGATCAGCTGGCGAATCTGCTGGAACCCTGCCCATCCGGCTTCATCTTCCGTTCGCGCGCTTCCGGAATTCCGGAGTGTTTCGTCCCAGCGCGCGCCGAATTTCAGAGCGGAATTCACGGCGCTCGCGAACGAAATCGAACCAGCCGACACGAGCGCGGACAACAGCGCGGTTCCGATCACGTGAAAACGCAGGGGCACTTTTGCAGCACGGTGGCCGACCCAATCCAGCAACGCGGACTGAAAAACGAGATTCTCGATCAGGCGCGCATGAATCCGGTGATAGTCGTACGGCTTTCCAAACCGCCGTTTGGTTTCGTAATGCGCTGCAGGCGAAAGGTTGCCTTCCTTTATCCACGTGTCGCGGACCGCGCCGATCGTTGTGTCGAAGTAGTGATCGGCGTTGTGCAGCGTGTGGAACGTGAAAACATCCCAGCCGGTGATTTTGGCGGCGCAGATCATCCGCTGCCGGATCGTCGCAAGAGCATCGATTTCGTTGAGCCAGCCCAGGGCCAGGTTCTCGGCGGGCATGAGATTATAGAGAGCCGGAACCACGACGGTGGCAGGATGTCCGGCCAATGGGCGGCTGGACCATCGGTGGAGTCCGCGAAGCGCGGAGGCCCTCCAACGGAACCCGCTCCTGGTGGGCACTGGAACGGGGTACGACGTCGTTTTCCAGGCCTGATCTTGTTTGTAGCCGCCTATTAGCATAAATCCCGCGCCAGTGTTGAGCAATTCATCGGCCAACGCCGAATTTCGAGGAATGACGGGCATTCTGGCGAAGGCTTCCCCGGAAACGAAACTTTTCGTAACGCTTTCGGCAAGCCGGTACCGCATTTCGCAAAACGCCGCTGTGGACGGTCTAGAAAGTTGATAGGCTGGCGCAGGATGAAACCTCTCGAAGACCTCTTTGTTGTAGACCTGTCGCGAATCCTGTCGGGTCCGGTGTGCACGATGCTCATGGCCGATATGGGCGCTGAAGTAATAAAGATAGAGCCGCCGCCTCTGGGCGACGACAGCCGCCAGTGGGGACCGCCGTTCATCGGCGGTATCAGCACGTATTTTCTAGCAGTTAATCGGAATAAGAAGAGTCTGGGCCTGAACCTGAAGGCGGAAGCCGGCCGGCGAATTTTATGGAAACTCATCGAGCGGGCCGACGTCATCGTCGAGAATTTCCGGCCCGGCGTCCTCGACAAGCTGGGTTTCGGATACGAGGCCGTCGCGAAGGCCAACCCCAGGACCGTTTATTGTTCGATTTCAGGCTTCGGCCAGACCGGACCGTATCGCGAGCGGCCGGGCTATGACGTGATCGCCCAGGGTGAGTCTGGAATGATGGACCTTACGGGATTTCCGGACGGCCCGCCGGCCAAACTTGGCGCATCGCTGGCCGATATCGTCGCAGGCCTGTATGCATTTAATGGGATCTGCCTGGCGCTGCTCGCGCGTCATAAAACCGGCAAGGGACAGCGCGTTGATGTCAGTTTACTTGACGGTATGGTATCCACCCTTGCCTATCATGCCCTGATTTACCTGTCGACCGGACGCTCTCCCAGGCGGGCGGGCACGCGGCATCCTTCAATCGTCCCGTACGAGTCCTTCAAGGTGACAGACGGCTTCGTGAATATCGCCGTTACGAACCAGAAGCAGTGGGAAAACTTCTGCGAAGTGCTCGGTTTTCCGGAAATGGCCCATGACGCCCGATTCGAATCGATGAAAGCGCGGCTCGCCAATTACGGCGAATTGCGGCCGATGATCAATCGCGTCGTATCGAAGATGACGCGGAGCGAGGTGATGGAAGCCATGTCGAAAGTCGGCATTCCTGCAGGCCCGATCAATACGGTGGCTGAAATCCTCGAAGATCCGCATATCCGCGCCCGCGAAATGGTCGTGGAGTTGACCCATCCGGAATACGGTCCCCTGAAGATGCTTGGCATTCCGATCAAGCTGTCCGATACGCCGGGGGCCGCCGAAAAGGCGCCGCCGAAATTCGGGGAACATAACCTTCAGGTGCTTCGCGGATTGGGATACAGCGACTCCGAGATTGAGAAGCTTGAAAAAGAGGGAATAGCCACAAGAGGCACATAAGGAAAACGTATTGGAGATTCCCCGCGATGTCTCCTCTTGTGCCCCGCGCGCTTTCTGAATTATTCTTCAGGGTTCTGTGTATGGAAACAAAAAGCACCAGTGTGCCGATTCCCGATTCCGACGAACTGATCGAGGTTAAAAAGCCCACTTCACTACTGATCGCTCAATTCTTCTTATTCCCGCTCATCATCATCGCGATTTGCATCGGAATTTTTCTTCTTTTCGGCTATCTCACGTATCAGCAGGAAACGGCGCAGGAATATCTCAGTGACGTCCGGACCGGTTCGACGCTGCGATGGCAGTCGGCTTATGAACTGTCGAACGTCATTTCCACTCAGAAAGACAAGCTTCGAAATACCGATTTTGTCAACGATCTGATCAAGGTCTACAAAGCACACGACGACGATCCTCGCGTTCACCGCTACTTGGCATTGACCATGGGCCATCTGGGCGATCCCCGGGCGGTTCCTGCTCTGATAGAAGGACTCAATGACGCGGACACCGACAATCAGATGAACACACTGCTGGCTCTCGGTTTGATCGGCGACAAGTCGGCAACGCCGGCGGTGGTTCAACGGCTGGCGAGCAATGATCCCGCGATCCGGAAGATGGCGGCGTTTGTTCTGACGGCGCTGAAGGATCCGGCAGCGGCAGGTAATCTGAAGGTGGCGCTCAACGATACGAACGACGAAGTGCGGTGGTATGCGGCGATCGCGCTGGCTCAGGTCAACGACGCGTCGGGAACCGATGTCTTGATGAAGCTGATCGACCATGGCTATGTAGACAAGCTGGACGGCTACACGCCGGACCAGCGAAGCCAATTATTAATTAATGCCGTTAAATGTCTGGGGATACTGAAATTTGAGCCTGCAAAGGATAGAATACTGGCGCTTAGCCAGAGCGATCCTGACCTGGCTGTAAGGAACGCTTCATTGGAAGCGCTGAAACAATTTTCGTAATTATTAACTAACGGGAGGCTCCAATGAGTAAAGAAGACTCACCCGCTCCCTCGAAGCCGGCGCCAAAACCGGCACCAACCGTTAAGCCGGCAGGACCCGCAGCTAAAGCTTCGATGCCGCGCCGATCCTTCCTTTCCTGGATGACGTTGGCGTGGACCGCGTTCACCGCGTCGATGCTCGCTGCAGCTACTGCAACCGGCCGCTTCATGTTTCCGAACGTACTCTTCGAACCACCTCCAACCTTCAAAGCCGGCTTCCCTAATGAATATCAGGTCGGACAGGTCGACGAGCGCTTCAAGCAGAAATTCGCCGTCTGGCTCGTTCGCACCGCGTACGACAAGTGGGCGAATTCCAGCGGTATTTACGCGCTTTCGACGGTCTGTACGCACCTGGGCTGCACGCCGAACTGGCTGCAGGCCGAACAGAAATTCAAATGCCCCTGCCACGGCAGCGGTTACTACATCACTGGCGTGAACTTCGAAGGCCCGACGCCCCGGCCTCTGGAGCGGTACGCCATCAGTCTCGCTGACGATGGGCAGATTCTTGTGGATAAGAGCAGGAAGTTCCAGGAAGAAAAAGGCGAATGGATCAATCCCGCTGCGTTTTTAAAACTCTAATAATATGGCCAACCTAACTGATCGACTGAAAGAGTTCTTCAAGGCTCTCTCGCCGGACAAGATCGGCGAGTACATCCAGGACAGCCAGATTTATCGATCCGTTTTCCGCGTCGGCGTTCCCGATTCGGACCGGAAACGCATGCTGGTCATGCTCGGCAGCGTGTTTCTTCATCTGCATCCTGTGAAGGTCCGGAAATCCGGCATTCGCATGCGCTACACCTGGTGCATGGGCGGAATCACATTCTTCCTCTTTCTGGTGCTGACGTTCACGGGCCTGCTGCTGATGTTCTATTACCGGCCGACGCTGGAATATGCCTACGTCGACATTCGCGATCTGCGCGAACAGGTGCCGCTGGGCATCATGCGCGAAATACATCGCTGGGGCGCGCACGCGATGGTCATCGCGGTGTGGCTGCATATGTATCGCGTGTTCATGACCGGCTCCTATAAACCGCCTCGAGAGTTCAACTGGAACGTCGGCGTCATTCTTCTCGTGCTGACGCTGCTCCTGAGCTTCACGGGTTATCTGCTGCCCTGGGACCAGCTGGCAATCTGGGCTATCACCGTAGGCAGTAATATGGCGAGGGCCACACCTTTCGCGGGAAATGAGGGACCGGGGGCCGCCCTGCTCAAGCTCGGCGATATACCTCTGATCAACAATCAGAGCGACGCGCGGTTCGCGCTGCTCGGCGGAAGGTTTGTCGGAGAAAGCGCCCTGCTCCGGTTCTACGTGCTCCACTGCGTCGGATTGCCCCTGGTGGCGGGTTTCCTGATGGCGATCCACTTCTGGCGTATCCGTCGCGACGGCGGCATATCGGGTCCACTGTAGACAGGAGGGGGAAACTGGGGGCATCACCAATTTCCCCGCTTCCAAAGAGGAATACATGTTCATAAAAGAAGTCATCAATGCATTCGCTGCGCCGTACTACCTCATTACCGCAGCTGCGATCCTGCTGCTGCTTTCACTCAAGTATCCGGCAAAGTTTTACAGCAACAGAGTTGCGAAGATTCTCTTTCCGGCCATGTTCCTTTTCCTGATCTTGAGCGCGATTCTCGATGAGAACTTCCGGAAGGTCGTGACCAAGCCGGACAATGTGCCGATCGTCGGCATGCTTTTCCTCGTGCCGTTCTTCACGTGGTTCTCAATGCGCGAGGCCGTTCGCAACGATAAGCGCATCGAAGAGGGCAAACCTCTCATCGAACAGGAAGAGACGGCGGAAAAGGTTCTGACGTGGCCCGACCTGGTTTATACCGAACTCATCTGCATGGTCATCCTGACCGTAGTCCTCATCGGGTGGTCCATGTCGTTGCAGGCCCCTCTCGAGGCGCCGGCAAATCCATCCAGTTCGCCAAATCCGTCGAAAGCGCCCTGGTACTTCCTTGGCCTCCAGGAAATGCTTGTCTATTTCGACCCCTGGCTTGCGGGCGTGGTGTTTCCCGGCCTCATCATCGTCGGGCTGATGGCGATTCCATATATCGACACGAATCCGAAAGGCAACGGCTATTACACGCTGAAGGAGCGCCGCTGGGAAATCACGACGTTTCTCTTTGGATTTCTGATTCTATGGATACTGCTCGTCATCCTCGGGACGTTTTTGAGAGGTCCAAACTGGAATTTCTTCGGGCCATATGAGTTCTGGGATATACACAAACTCGAAGCCCTGGTGAATGTGAACCTGTCGGAGTATATCTGGGTGAAAGGCCTGGGTACGGGCCTGCCGAAAAACCCGCTCATTCGCGAGATGTTCGGATTCATCATCGTACTCGGATATTTCCTGTTGATTCCGCCGCTGCTTGCCAGGAAGTGGTTCAAGGGTTTCTATCAGACGCTGGGACCGATCCGGTTTCACGTGATGACATTTCTTCTCCTGGCGATGGCGTCGCTTCCGATCAAGATGGTGCTGCGGTGGCTGTTTAATTTGAAGTACATCATCGGAATTCCTGAATACTTCTTCAATATTTAGCGGAGACATAAGTGAGCAGCGAAACTCCCAACGAGGGCGGACACAAAAAGCCGCCCATACCTACGCCCGCGAAAAAAATTCCGGCTTTGAACATCGAAAAGCGCGGCGACCGTCTGTATGGAGGGGATTCCCTTCATAAGTGGTTTGCGATCTCGAGCATTCTGCTTTTCGTCATCACCATCTTCATGGTGCTCGTGGACTATTCGCGCGAATGGAAGAAATACCAGCGAGAGTTTGTTCATCTGCAGGTCCAGCGTACGCAGAAAGACGAGCAGCAGTTCCTGCAGGGTCTGGACCGGACGAAGCTGGGGCAACTCGATCAGCAGTTGAAGCAGACGCAGGCCTCCGAGCAGCAGAATGAGGCACAGATCGACAAACTTCAAAAGCAGATCAACGACCTCAACGCGAAACAGTATGGGATCGATGAGAATTACCGTTTCGCGAAAGCGGAGTACGACAGCATCAAGTACGACTACGAAGATGGAGTCGCCCATAACGCATCCAATGCGCAAAAGCTCGGCGACAAGCTGGCAACGCAACGGAAGAAGATGGATGACTACAAAGCCGCGTTGGACCAGACCACTCTCGACTTGCGCGGCGCGACTGACGATCTGAACAAGTACATAGGCAAGCGGGCTGACCTGCAGAAGGCCCGGGAACAGATGACGGCGGATTACACGCGGTTGAACGGGCGGCTGAATACGCTGAATCCCGGAGCTGTCATCGTGTCGTTCCGCAATGCGCCGGTGTTCGATTTCATGAATCCTTCGGAGCGGATCCAACAGATCATTCTGAGCAATCTTTATAACGATCAGCCTTTCAAGGCGATCCCGCGCGTCGACCGTTGCACCACGTGCCATCTGGGCATCGACAACAAAGCCTTTGCGGACGCGCCGCAGCCGTTCAAGACGCATCCGAATCTCGACATGTACATCAGCTCGGGTTCGCCCCATCCGATGGAAAACTTCGGCTGCACCAGCTGCCACGCCGGACTCGATCGTGCTACCAGCTTCCAGAACGCGGCGCACATGCCGCGCAGCGAGGAACAGCGAGTAGCGTGGGAAAAGAAATACAACTGGCGTGTCGACCCCGATATCGAAACGCCGATGCTGCCGATGAACAACATCGAAGCCGGCTGTTACAAATGCCACAGCGCCAGCACGGAAGTCCCGAAAGCCGCGGCCCTCAACTCCGGCCGTGACCTGATCCGGATCTACGGATGCTTCGGATGCCATAAGCTCCCCGGCTACGAGGGTGTTCGCAAAATCGGGCCGGATCTCTCGACCGTCTCCGGCAAACTGACGAAGGACTGGGTTCGCAAATGGCTCGCAAATCCAAAGGAATTCAAATCGCAGGCCCGGATGCCGCAGTTCTGGGGAAACGACAACAACAGCGGCAAAACGAATGGAGTCGATTGGGACAAACGGAATGCAGCGGAGATGAACGCGATTACGGAGTATCTCTTCGCAAATTCCAAGCCCAAGGAGCTGCCTGCGGGCAAGACAAACGGGAACGCGGCGGCTGGAAAGCAGATCGTTGAAACGGTCGGATGCTTCGGCTGCCACGCGATCGGCGCAATCCAGGAAGTGGCCAATCAGAGCCAGATCCGGCGGCGCCACGGCTACAACCTGGAAAACGAAGGCAGCAAGGTCAGCCAGTCGTGGCTTTACAACTGGGTAAAAGATCCGGCGCAGGTCTGGCCGGAAACCAAGATGCCCAGCCTGCGGCTGAGCGATGAGGAAGCGGCCGATGTCGCCGCTTACCTGACCTCGCTGAAGACCCCGGATTGGGAACAGAAACCTCTTCCTCAAGTCGACCCGGCGGCTCTCGACGACGTCGCACTCGAGTTGTTGCGGACCAATTCGACCGATATCGAAGCGCGCGCGAAGTTGAAGGACATGACTCTGGATCAGAAGAACCTCTATGCCGGGCAAGGCCTCATCAGCCGGTATGGATGTTTCGGATGCCATAACATTCCCAAATTCGAAAACGCGCAGCCCATCGGCACCGAGCTGACCGAAGCCGGCAGCAAGATCACCGAGAGACTCGACTTCGGGTTCGTTCCGATCGATGAGTCCCGCAACGCCTGGTATGAGGAAAAACTCAAAGATCCGCGTATCTATGACTGCGATGTCGTGAAAAAGGACGGCGATAAGTTCGACTGCGATAGAGTGAGAGTCAAACGGCCGGAAGAATTGCTGAAGATGCCGAACTTCCACTTCAGTGATAAAGACGCAGAGTCGATCACCGGGGTGCTCGTCAGCCTGGTGAAAGATCCCGTCCCGCTGGAAATGAAGGATCGCACCGCGCAGGCGATCATAGATGGACGGCAGCTCATCTCGGAAAAAAACTGCAGAGGCTGCCACCTGATCGAAGGCGTAGGCGGCGATATCCGGCCGACGAAAAAAGAGCAGGCGCAGTGGCCGCCGAACTTGAACACCGAAGGATTCAAGACGCAGCCGTCGTGGCTGCATCCGTTCTTGAAGGATCCGGGCTCGGTCAAATTGCGGCCATGGCTCGAGGCCCGCATGCCGACGTTCCACTTCACAGATGAACAGGCGGCGACGATCGAGAAGTATTTCTCCGCGCTGGATAAGGTCGAATATCCGTATGTCAATACGGAGATCGAAACGACTCCGGACCGGTTGAAAATTGGCGCCGAACTGTTCCAGAAGCTCTCGTGCCAAAGCTGTCATCCGACGAGCAACGTGATCCCGCCGGGGAAGACTGCGGCGGACCTGGCTCCTAATCTGCAGCTCGCGCACCAGCGGCTCCGGCCGGATTGGGTGCTTCAATGGGTGGCCGACCCGCAGAAGATATTCCCCGGAACCAGAATGCCGGCGTTCTTCACACCGAACGACAAGGGGATACCGGTCAGTCCATTCCCGGACATTCTCGGTGGAGATGTGAAGGCGCAGATACAGGCCATTCGCGACCACCTGTTCGTTACGGTTGGTGGCGCCAAGGCCAACTTCAGCAGCGGAAGCGTCGCAAAGTAATAATTAGGCACAAAAGGCACAAAGGGGGGCGCAGGGGAAATCAGGGGTCGCCGACCCCTGATTTCCCCTGCGCCCCCCTTTGTGCCTTTTGTAGCTAATAAAATCCAACAAGATGCGATATATTTCGGGGTTGGGTCTTAATACTGATTACCAACCTAAAATTGGAGAATCCTAAAATGCAGAAACGAACTCTCTTCCTTTACGCGGCGTTCCTCGTCGCCGCGCTGGTTGCGGGCTGCGGCGGTGGTGGGAATAATGGTGACATTCCGCCGGCTGCAACAGGTGGGGGCAATTCCGGTGGCGGCGCCTCATTCGATATGTCCAAGGCTACGGCCACAGTGAGCGGAAAGATCGCCTTCATGGGTACGCCTCCTCCGAACGACAAAATTCAGATGTCGTCCGATCCCTATTGCCAGATGCACGCCGCCGATTATCCGACCGCCGAAACGGTGAAAGTCAGCGATGGAGGCCTGGAGAACGTCATCGTTTACATCAGCATGGGCGCGCCGGCCGGAGCAAGCTATGCCACGCCTGCGGCAAGCGAGATCGTGCAGCAGAATTGCCACTACATTCCGCACGTCTTCACGATGATGACCGGTCAGCCTTTGAACGTGAAGAACGCGGACATGACGCTGCATAACATTCACGTCTGGGCCGAAAAGAATCCGCAATTCAACGTCGGCCAGCCTGTTAAAGACATGGTGAGTGCGACCAAGTTCGCCACGCCTGAGGTTCCGATTCCGATCCGTTGCGACGTTCACAAGTGGATGGGCGCTTTCGTGGGCGTGTTCGATAATCCATTCAACACGGTTTCCAAATCCGGCGGCAGTTTCGAGCTGAAACTTCCTCCGGGAACCTACGAAGTCACGGCCTGGCACGAAAAGTACGGCAAGAAGACCATGATGGTGACGGTCGCCGACAACGACAAGAAAGAAGTTAATTTCTCCTACAGCCCCGACGATAAAGCGGCGGACTAAGGACTCTTAAGAAGGAACCACAAGAGGCACAGAAAGCGCAAACACCTTGCGCCTTCTGCTTCTTGTGGTTCCTTCCTTTCGAAGTCATGCAAGACGAAAACGTTTCCCTCCACCGCTTCGCTCTATTCACGGCCTGCTGCACGGCATTCCTCATCTTTGTCGGAGGGCTTGTCACCAGCACGCAATCAGGCCTGAGTGTTCCGGACTGGCCGACGAGCTACGGCTGGAACATGTTTACCTTCCCGTTCTCCAAATGGGTCGGCGGAATATTCTATGAACACAGTCACAGGCTGGTTGCTTCGACCGTAGGTTTCTTCACAGTTATTCTGACCGTCTGGACGTGGCTCAAAGAAAAGCGCGCGTGGGTCCGGTGGCTGAGCGCTGCCGCTCTGGGCGCCGTCGTTCTGCAAGGCGTGTTCGGCGGCCTCACGGTCATCTTTCTCTTACCGGCGTGGATTTCGACGGTCCATGCCTGCCTGGCGCAGACATTCTTTTGTCTGGTGATTGCAATTGCGGTCGTGACATCACCGCAGTGGAAACGCGGACTTCCACAGGTCAAGCCGCATGCGGAGAGCATCCCGCTGCGGACTTTGTGCGCCATGACCACCGCCGCCGTATACGTTCAGTTGATCATGGGCGCGCTGATGCGTCACACGAACGCCGGGCTGGCGATTCCGGATTTTCCGCTCGCGCTCGGGCACCTGATCCCGCCATTCAGTTCGGGAAAAATCATTATTCATTTTGCCCATCGCGTGGGAGCGGTTATCGTGACCGCCATGATGGTCTGGACCTTCACCAGAATTGCGCGATTGTACTCGGACCATTCGCTCCTGTTCCGGCCGGCATTGACGATGCTCGTTCTGGTCGCGGTTCAACTCACGCTAGGCGCCATCACGATCTGGACGGCTAAAGCCGTGGTACCGACCACCGCGCATGTCCTCACGGGAGCGTTGATCCTGGGGACATCATTTCTGTTGACGCTGCGGGCGTATGCTATGAGTGGAGCGCATGCAGACGCAATAGCGCGCAGCAAGGATCAGATGCTCATCGACCGGGTGCCGGCATGGAAGTAACACCGCTGGAACTGGCGCGCCGGCGGGTTCGCGCCGGCGACCTGATAGAATTGACCAAACCCCGCATTACGTTTCTCGTGTTGATTACCACGCTGGTGGGGTTTTACATGGGATCGCGGGACGGCATGAATTTCCTGCTGCTGTTTCACACAATTCTGGGAACCGGGCTGGTGGCCAGCGGAGCAAGCGCGCTCAACCAATATTTCGAACGTGACCTCGACGCGCGGATGGTGCGCACACGCAACCGGCCTCTGCCGGACGGCAGGCTTGTCCCGAATGAAGCGCTCATTTTCTCGGCGCTCATTTCCGCCGCCGGCGTCCTCTATCTGATGTTGTTTGTGAATCTCCTGACAGGCCTGATCGGTGCGGCCACCCTGGGCGGTTACGTTCTCGTTTACACTCCGCTGAAAACACGCACAGTGTTATGCACATTGATCGGGGCGTTTCCGGGCGCTGCGCCGCCGGTTATGGGATGGACGGCGGCGCGGGGCGAAGTGGATGCGATCGCTTTATCGTTGTTTGCAATTCTCTTTCTCTGGCAGATGCCGCACTTTTTTGCGATCGCCTGGATCTTTACGGAAGATTACATGCGCGCCGGCTTCACCATGCACGGCAGCGGCGTCCGCACCGGCAGGCAGATCGTCCTCTATTGCTGCGCGTTGATTCCGATCAGCGTACTGCCGACGTTCTTCGGATTGACGGGAATGGCATACCTTCTCGGAGCAATTCTGTTCGGCTTCATTTATCTGGGCTATGGCTTCGCTGTCGCGCTCTTTCGTTCGAACACACATGCCCATCGATTGCTCCGGGTTTCGGTGGTCTATTTGCCCGCATTATTACTGCTTATGATGCTTGATAAGATATAGGCCCGGGTTTTCGCCAGCATTGCGTTATGAAATTTATTGCCGCATTCTTTTCCCTTCTTCTGATCGCTTCCTGCAGCCGCACGCCCGATTTGCAAACGTTCTACCCCGTTCCTGATTTCTCTCTGACGGATCAAACCGACAGGACTGTCACCATGCAGGAACTCAAAGGCAGGGCATGGGTGGCGGACTTTATCTTCACCAACTGCGGCGGCACCTGTCCGGTGATGACGGAGGAGATGCGCAAATTGCAGGCAACGCTTCCGCCGAACATCCGGCTGGTCTCTTTCACGGTGGATCCGAACCGGGATACAACGAAAGTACTTGCGGCGTATGCTGCCGAACATGGTGCAACACGAGATCGCTGGCTGTTTCTGACAGGAGACAAGCAGGCGCTCTACGACATCTGTATCAAGGGATTCAAATTGGCCCTCGAAGACGATGCCGGAACACCGCTGGAGCCCATCACGCACAGCACGCGATTCGTTCTGGTGGATGACCAGGGACAGATTCGCGGCTATTACAGCGGCACCGAAGACAAGGAAATGAGCCGGCTCGCGGCAGACGCAAAGAAGCTGTCGTGACTCAGATCTCCGATCTCGCCACCGTCAATGCCGCGCTGAACGCCACTGCCGCGGTTCTGATCGGCACGGGTTTCTACTTCATCAAGCAGAAGAATATTCGCGCGCACAAAGTGTGCATGGTTGCGGCTGTGGTGGTGTCTTCGCTTTTTCTGACCTCGTATTTGATTTATCACTACCACGTCGGATCGGTGAGATTCACGAAACAGGGATGGATCCGGGACGTCTATTTCCCGCTTCTCCTGACGCATACAATTCTCGCCGTCGTGACGCTGCCGATGGTTCTGCGGACGGTTTTTCTCGCCGCCAAGGGCCGCTTTTCCAAGCATGTCCGGGTGGCGAAATGGACGTTTCCGATCTGGATGTATGTCTCTGTGACCGGAGTCGTTGTCTATCTGCTGCTATACCATTAGCCGTGGTGAACGGATCGGCTGAATGATTGCACTCACGGGTGTATCGAGAGTTTTCGAGGGGAAGCGCAAGGCGGTTGCGCTCGAAAACGTCAGTCTCGAGATCGGGGAAGGCGAGATCGTCGCGATCGTCGGTCCCTCGGGCTCGGGAAAATCGACGATGCTGAACCTCATCGGAGGCTTGGACCGGCCGAGCGGCGGCGACATTTCAATCGATGGCGAACGTCTCGGCTCGCTGAACGACGATGATCTCACGCGCGTCCGCCGGGACAAGATTGGATTCGTTTTTCAGTTCTTCAACCTGCTTCCCACGCTGAATTGTTTGGAGAATGTCTCGCTGCCGCTGCACCTGCGCAAGTGGCCGCGGAAAAAGATCGACGATCGAGCGAGGGAACTCCTCAACCTCGTTCAACTCGGCCATCGCCTGGAACATCTTCCGGATGAGCTTTCAGGCGGTGAACGCCAGCGGGTCGCGATCGCACGAGCGCTGTCGGTTTATCCGCCGATCCTGCTGGCAGATGAGCCGACCGGGAATCTTGATACGCAGACAGGAAAGGACATCCTCGAACTTATCCACGGTCTGCACGCACAACTCGGTTCGACAATTCTGATCGTGACCCACGATCTGGAAGTTGCAGGCCGCTGCCCGCGGACGGTGGCGTTGCGGGATGGGCTGGTTGTGGAGGATAGAAGGCGATGAGGGGAGCGAAATGCTGGGTTGGCAGCTACTCCCCGCCTAAGTTAGGCGGGGAGTTCCAAACCGAATTCGCGCCCCCAGGGGCCGCACAACTATGATGCTGCTGCGGCTCCTCACCTGGCCATACCTCCGGCGGCACGTGCTGCGATGGGTCCTTACTGTCGCGGGCATCGTCCTGGGTGTCGCCGTTTTTATCGCGATGCATACCGCGGACCGGTCTGTTTTCGCCGCATTCGATAAGACGATCGATCAGATCGCCGGGGCGACTCAGTTACAGGTCACGGCAGGTGACTTCGGATTTGACGAATCTCTGCTGGAACGGGTGCAAGCCGTTCCGGAAGTCGGCGTTGCGGTCCCGGTCATTGAATCGACCGTCGAAACGAAATTGCCGAATCAAGGCAACATCTTAATCCTCGGCACCGATATGACTTCGGATCGCAGTCTTCGCGATTACCAGCTGAAAGACGCCGACGAAGCCATTATCGACGACCCGCTGGTATTTCTCGCGCAGCCCGACTCCGTGATGATCACCAGAGAGTTTGCGGACCGCAATAATCTTCAGGTCAACAGCAAGCTTCCGCTGGTGACTCTGGACGGTGAAAAACAGTTCACCGTGCGCGGCATCATGAGCTCGGCCGGCATGACGCAGGCATTCGGCGGCAATCTGGCCGTGATGGACATCTACGCCGCTCAACACGAACTCGGGCGTGGTCATCGCTTCGACCGGATCGACGTCAGGGCCAGGGACGGGGTAACGGTGGATCGCTGCAGGGAAGCCTTAAAAGCCGCGCTCGGACCGGGCCTCGACGTCGAGCCGCCATCGGCGCGGGGGCGTCAATTTGAGGCACTGCTGCAGAGCTACTCGACGGCACTGTATATTTCGAGCCTGTTCGCGGTACTGGTGGGGATGTTCATCATCTACAACTCGTTCGCGATTGCAGTGACGCATCGCCGCTCGGAAATCGGGATACTGCGGGCTCTGGGCGCGACGAGAGGGCAGATCCAGCGCTTATTTTTTCTCGAAAGTCTTGCTGCCGGAGTTCTTGGGTCCGCCGTGGGCGCCGGACTCGGACTCTTCATCGCATGGGCAATCTCCGGATATATGAGTTCGACACTCGAACAAGTGTCCGGATATGCGCAGACCGCCGGACAGCTTGTGATCGATCCGCAGCTGATCGCCGCAGGGATGATTATCGGGATCGTCACCAGCATCATTGCCGCCTGGATACCTGCGCGAAGCGCTGCCCGCGTCGACCCGGTCCAGGCGCTGCAGAAAGGAAAATATCAGGTCCTTTCCGCTGGAGAGAATCGGAGGCGCCGTTGGATGGCGCTGGTCCTGTTCCTGTTGTCCGTGGGATGTCTTTTTCTTTCAGATTCCAAGCCGTTCTTTTACACCGGTTTTGTCTCGATGATCATCGCGTGCCTCCTGCTCGCACCGGCGCTGACGTTGCTGCTGGCAAAGATGATCCGGCCGATACTGAAAGCTCTTTTGCCGGCCGTCGGCACCCTGGCCGCGGACAGCCTGGCACAGGCGCCCCGGCGCACGTCGGCAACCGTATCGGCGTTGATGCTGTCGCTTGCAATGGTCATCGGATTCGGAGGTTTCACGCATTCTTTCTATAGTTCGATAAACGAATGGATCGACACGGCGTTAAACCCGGATTTCTTTGTGACCTCCGGAACGAACCTCAAGCTGAACTCGACGTTCCCGTCCGGTGTCGCTTCCGTGATTGAAGCGGTGCCTGGTGTCGCGCAGGTTCAACTCGTCCGGAATTCACGCGTCATGTATGACAAGATTCCGGTTTTGGTTATCGCGATCGAGACAGACAAAGCCGGCAAAACCGCGCGCCGCATTCCGACTGCCGGAAATCTCGAAGAGATGAACGCTCTGACAGCGGCAGGAAAAGGCCTGATGGCGTCGGATTCATTCGCAACAATTCATGGGCTGCATTTACACGATAAGGTGTCGCTGCCGACGCCTTCCGGCTTGTTGACACTGCCGATTGCCGGAATTGTTCGAGACTATTCAGACTTCCAGGGATCGGTTTTCATCGATCGCGAAGTCTACAAAAAATGGTGGAACGACGACACGGCAAATGTCGCCCGCGTCTACGCACAAAAGGGCCAGGATCTTGCGGCACTCCGGCAACGTGTCACAGACGCACTCCACGGCCATCAGCACCTTCTTGTGCTCACCAATGACGACGTACGCGTCTGGATCATCAAATTGCTCAATAACTGGTTTGCGATGACATACAACCAGATCGCCGTGGCGATTCTGGTCGCCGTGCTCGGCATTGTGAATACGCTGACTGTTTCGATCACCGACAGGCGGCGGGAATTGGGCGTCATGCAGGCGGTAGGCGGCCTCCGGAACCAGATTCGGCATACGGTCTGGATCGAAGCGCTGAGCATCGGCGTGATCGGGCTGATCTTGGGAACCGGACTCGGCGCCATTAACCTTTTTTACGTGCTCGGCATGTTGAAACGCGACCTGGGCGGCATCGATCTGGACTACATTTTCCCCGTGGCATTCATGCTGGCGATGATCCCCACTATTCTGATTGCCGCCTTCGTGGCCGCGATCGGCCCGGCGGAATCCGCGGTCCGCGGCACATTGGTGGAGGCTCTGGAATATGAGTAAAGCTCTGATTTTCCTCCTCCTGATCCTGCAGCAGGAGCCGCGGAAGATTGTCGAGGACGCACAGCGTCGCACCACATCGCAATCACAGCGGTATGAAGGAACCCTGAAGGTTATCGACGCGAAGAGTAAGATCACCGAAAAGCGGTGGATCTACGACCGCACGGGATCACACGGCGACAGCAAAGCCGTCCTGCGCTTCACGGCTCCCGCGGAAGTAAAGGGCGTGGCGCTTCTCATCGTCAATCATCCGGAGCGGGCATCGGATCAATGGATGTGGACGCCGGCGATCAACCGGGAACGCCGCATTGCGTATCAGGACCGGTCGACGCGGTTTTTCGGAACGGACTTCAGCTTCGAGGACCTCGAGGAACGCGACACCAATCAATTCGATTACAAAATGCTCGGCGACGAGACGGTCGACGGAGCGGCCTGCTGGAAATTGCAATCGACGCCAAAACAGACGAAGGCGTCGCAGTACACTCATTCCTTCCTGTGGATCAGAAAGGACAACTATGCTTTCGCCCGGATTGAGAATTACAGCAAGGAGCAACTCGTCCGCCGCGCGCATTACACCGACATTCGCAATGACCAGGGCATCTGGACGGCCCACCAGATCGACATGCACGATTTGAAACGCAACAGCCATACCATCCTGACGATCGAGAAGCTTCAGTACAACGTTCCGGTGAAAGACGAAGACTTCACGCTTCAGGCGCTGCGAAGGGAATGAGGAACGATTAGATGTTTGGCGCAGAACATTCCCCGCCTTTCCAAGGCGGGGTGGCTGCGCCACTAGTAAAATGACCCCGTTCCTTAGCGGCGCAGACGGGGCGGTTAGTAATTTCAAACAGAATAAGGTGCGCTTCGCGGTTCGTGGGTAACCGCCCCGCCCGAGCGTTCTAACGTTTGATCGCTCGGGCACCCCGCCTTGAAAAGGCGGGGAATGTCCACCTCACCGCAGCTCCCGGAGCTCAATGTTGAAAGTCATTTGTGACAACTATGGTTTCAGACCGCGCCTGCAGATTTTTCTTTTCGCAATATTTTTCGCCGCTGCGATGGGTTCGGCCCAGACGTATACGCAGCGTGGGTTCCTGGAAAACCGCGGCTGGATCTATCCCGAGAAGGCACCGGACGATTCGGCGCATGCCGTTGGCGAATCGCTTCTCCGATACGAAAGCTTCTACACGCCCTCGCAGTCGCTTCAGTTTGCAGGCGCCCTCGACTTCAGGGTCGACTCTCATCGCCAGGTTGAACGCGATTTCAGCCTTTCGTGGTGGGACCGTGAAACGCAGCGGCCGCAAGGCGAAGTGCGCCGCCTGAGCGCTACATACCATCGCGGACCTCTGACTGTCGAAGCCGGAAAACAGTTCATCCGGTGGGGCAAAGCGGACATCCTGACGCCGACGGATCGTTTTGCGCCTCAGGATTTCCTGAATGTCGTCGACACAGACTACCTCGCGGTGACGGCGGCCCGTGTGAATTTCGAAAAGGGTTCGAACACAATCGAAGCGGTGTGGTCGCCAAGATTGACGCCCAGCCGGATACCGCTCCTGAATCAACGCTGGGAGGCGGTGCCAACGTTGCCGCCGGCAGTGAAGCTGGGCAACATGACCGCCGACTTTCCAGGCGGGTCGCAGTCCGGGATTCGATGGAACCACACAGGTGCCGTCGAATATGAACTGTCGTTGTACCAGGGCTTCAATAACCTGCCGTCGTTTGAGGTCCAGCCTCGATTCACTTCGCAAGGAATATCGGTGGATGTCCTTCGCATCTATCCCAGGATGTTGATGGGCGGCGGCGACGTTGCAATACCAATGCCGTTCTTCACTGTGAAGACAGAGGCAGCGTACTTCAGCTCGAGCGATTCCCGGACCGACCAGTATGGCCTGTACGTCGTCCAACTGGAGCGTCAAACCGGCGAATGGTTTTTCGTTGGCGGATATGCCGGAGAAGTCGTCACCAGCCATGGCACACAGGCAGCGGATTTTGCGCCCGATCGTGGCCTCACCCGGACCTTCCTGGGACGAGCCGGTTACACGATCGATACGAATCGCAGCGTCGCTCTTGAAAGCGCAGTCCGGCAAAACGGCGGCGGAGTCTGGGTTAAAGGCGAATACTCACAGGCGGCAGGCCAGCACTGGCGCGCAACATTGAACCTGACGCTGATCCGCGGAGATATCGGGGATTTCCTGGGTCAGTACCGCCGCAACTCCCATGCCTTGCTGATCGTGCGATACAGTTTTTGAGCCGTTTTGTGCTAAAACGTAACGATGTCTTTTGACCCGGCTTTACGCCATCTGATCGCGGGTTTCCGGCAGTCCCCGGAGTGGGACGCGGATCTCGACCTTCATTTGCTGCAAAAACTGTGGCCGGCGCTGGTCGGGACGCAGCTTGCAGGGGCGACCACGGTGACGGCGGTCCAGGGTTCACGCGTTGTGGTCAATGTTCCCGACCTGGTCTGGCGCAAGCAGCTCATCCGGATGAAGCCGCAATTACTTGCCAGGATGAACGAGCCATGGGCCAATCCCTGGATTCAGGAGATCGCATTCACTCATGAAAATTAGCGAATCCGACGTTGAATACGTCGCTAAACTCGCGATGCTTGAAGTTGCCGACGACGAAAAGAAAGAACTCGCCCAGCAGCTCAGCGCAATCGTCGAATATGTGGAGAAGTTGAACGGGTTGAATCTCGAAGGTATCGAGCCGACTGCGCAGGTTGTCACCAGCATCAGGCACGCCGTCCGGGACGACCGCGTGGCACCGCGGACCGGAACCGCCGAAGCGGGAAAGACGGTCAAGCTGTTCAAAGTCCCGAAGGTGATCACGGAGCGATGAGCGGACGATGAGCGGAGCGAATGTGAGCCTGACAAGGCGAAACAGGTAATTGATGAACCTCAAGAACATCACGGCGGACAAGCTGGTCGCGCTTTATCGGAATCGCGATCTCACCGTGACGGAAGTGATCAAAAGCGTCTATGAGGAAATCGATCGCGTGGACGGTGATGTGCGCGCATTTCTCGCCTTATGCCCTGACCGCGCTATGGACGAAGCACGCCGCCAGGACGCTAAAATCGCCTCGGGCGAGCCGCTCGAATCACTCGCCGGCGTCCCTGTTGCAATCAAGGACAACATGGTTGTGCGTGATATGCCCACAACGTGCGCTTCGCGCGTGCTTGAAGGATACATTCCGTCGTACACCGCGACTGCTGTCGAACGGCTTCGCAGCGCCGGCGCCATTATCGTCGGCAAGGTGAATTGTGATGAATTCGCAATGGGATCGACGACGGAAAATTCCGGATTTCAAGTAACGCGCAATCCGAACAATCTGGAGCGCGTGCCCGGCGGATCCAGCGGTGGCTCGGCCGCGAGTGTGGCCTCCGGCACATCGCTGATCGCTCTCGGTTCCGATACCGGAGGATCGGTCCGAACTCCTGCGGCATTCTGCGGGGTCGTCGGAGTGAAGCCGACGTACGGCCGTGTCTCGCGCTACGGCCTTGTGGCGTTCGGCTCCTCGCTCGATCAGATCGGGCCGCTGTCGAAATCGGTTCGTGAAGCGGCGCAGACGCTCGAGGTGATCGCGGGATTCGATCATTTCGATTCTACATCGGCCGACACCGCCGTCGACGCCTACGTCAAAAATCTCGATCAACCGATCAAAGGCACGAAAGTCGGCATCCCGAACGAATATTTCATTCCGGGGCTCGATAAAGAGGTTCGCTCCAAAATCGAAGCCGGCATGCGCCTGTATGAAAGCCTCGGCTGCGAGATGCAGGAGATCAGCCTGCCGCATACGGAATACGCAGTGGCCACGTACTACCTCATTGCGACCGCGGAGGCGAGCTCAAACCTGGCACGCTACGACGGCGTGCGGTATGGCCCGCGCGGCGAGGGCGCCACGCTACAGGAAATGTACCGGCGGACCCGGCACAACGGCTTCGGCAAGGAAGTCAAACGGCGCATCCTGCTCGGCACGTATGCATTGAGCGCCGGCTATTACGATGCGTATTACCTGAAAGCTCTGAAAGTGCGGACGCTCATGCTGAAGGATTTTCAGAAGGCTTTCCAGAAAGTGGATATCATCCTCACGCCGACCTCGCCCACCGTGGCGTTCAAAATCGGTGAGAAGACCGGCGATCCGCTGGCCATGTATCTGTCCGACATCTTTACAATCACGCAGCCGCTCGCAGGAATCCCGGCAATATCGATACCCTGCGGAAAGAACTCGGAAAATTTGCCCGTCGGAATGCAGCTGGTGGCAAACCACTTTCAGGAGTCCTTATTGCTCCGCGTGGCGCATCACTTTGAAAAGGCTGGAGGTTTTACTGTGTGAGCCGCGCTTTCGCGGCTAAAATAGGCTTTATGACCCGTTTGAAACTTTCATTACTGGCAACCACGATCTTCACAATTCTGACCGGTCCGGCTATTGTGCACGCGCAGGCTCCCAAAATCGCAATTGTGGATTTCGAGCGGGCTGTCGTCGAATCCGTTGACGGCAAAAAGGCGTCCGCGAAATTCACGGTTGCGTTGCAGGCGAAGCAGGCGGATCTGGAGAAGCGGCAGAAGGATATCGACGATTCCACCAAAAAAATTCAGACCGGGGCGCGCACCCTGAGCGACTCGGCAAAGGCGGAACTCCAGCGCGACATCGATAAGAAGACCACCGAGCTTCAGCGCCTGAATGAAGACGCACAAAAGGACCTTCAGACCTTGCGCGACGATCTGTTGCGGCCCATCGCGGAACGCGCAACTGCGTTGCTGAACATGATGGCGTCTCAGGAAGGCTATATCGTCGTTGTGGACATTTCGAATCCACAGACCAATGTTGTGTACTGGAATCCGAAAAACGACGTTACCGCGGAACTGGTCAAGCGCATCGATGCGTCGGGCCCGACGGAACCGGCGGCAAAGACGGAAGCGCCCAAATCGTCTACGCCGGTGCCAAACACATCCCGGCCGACGGCCCCTGCTCCCAGGACTCCGGCTCCAGCGGCACCGAAATAAGCCGCAGATGACGCGGATAACCCAGATCTGCGTCATCCACGTCATCTGCGGCTCATTTCTGGCTACACTGGAGTTATGGAGATCACCTACAAAACTTACCTGAAACTCGACGAACTCCTCCAGTTGCAACAACCTCTGGCAGAGCCGCCATCGCATGATGAAACGCTGTTCATTATCGTGCATCAGGTCTTTGAACTATGGTTCCGCCTCCTTTTACACGAACTCAATAAGGTCTTCGAACTTCTCGATGCCGGTGATGTCATCGAAAGCGAACGGCTCATCCGCCGCTTGACATCCATCGTCCGTTTGTTCATTCCGAAACTGAGCGTCCTGGAGACGATGCTGCCTTCCGATTTCATTCAGTTCCGGGACCGGCTCAGGCCCGCAAGCGGGTTCCAGTCGGTGCAGTTCCGCGAGATGGAATTTGCCTCCGGATTAAAAGACCGCAAGTACCTCGGGATATTCAAGGATGATCCAAACGCCATCGCCAGGCTGGAGAAGCGGCTGGCGGAGCCCACCTTGTGGGATCACTTCACAGGCCTGCTGCAGCGCCAGGGTTATGATGTCAGCAGTGAAGAAGGGCAACGGCAGTCGATTGTCCGGATTTACCGCAGGGACGGCGACCACGCCTTAAGGATTCTCTGTGAAGCGATGATCGAGTACGACGAGATGTTCTCGCTGTGGCGTGAACATCACGTCCGGATGGCACAGCGGATGATCGGAGCGAAACCGGGTACGGGCCAGGATATTGTTTACGACACGTACGGAAAGGCTTCCCCGATGGGCGCGGTCGGCGTGGATTACCTGACGCAGACATTGAGCAAGCGCTTCTTTCCGGTACTGTGGGCCGCGCGGACAGAGATGTAATTCAGTGAATTCTATAAATCGGGTTGACTTTCGAGGACGATAGGTTGGTAACGACGTCGATCCGGTGGAGCAAGTGGCTTGCCAATTCCTCGAAGTTTTCGACTTCGCAGATCTTATCCATTTCGTCGATGATGCGGTTCAGTACAGACTCGATCTCTTCGTAAGTTTTCTCTTGAAAGAAAGGACGCTGGCATTCCAACCGGCATTTATGGCGCAGAAATTCCTCTTTATAGAAAGAGGCGATCTGTTTTTTCTTTCCTTCTGCGATTTCCATAAAGGGCGGACTATAACTCCGTCTGTCTCAGCCTGCAAGCCTCTTTTTGAGGATTTCATTCACAGTCTGAGGATTGGCGCGGCCTCCAGTGGCCTTCATGACCTGGCCAACAAAGAAACCGAAATTGCCGGTTTTTCCCTGACGATATTGCTCGACAGGTTTCGGATTTTCGCCGATCACTTTCGATACGATCCTTTCGATTTCATCGGCGTTGGAAATTTGAACCAGGCCTTTTTCTTCGATGATCGGCTGCGGGGCTTTGCCCGTAGCGCACATCTCTTCCATCACGGTCTTGGCGATTTTTCCGGAAATCGTTCCCTTCTCGACCAGCGAGATCATTTCGGCAAGCATGTTCGGTTTGACGGTTGAGCCGGAAAGATCTTTCAAATCCGTGTTGCTGTCTTTGTAAAACCGCAGCAGATCGCCCATGATCCAGTTCGCAGCGCTTTTCGGCTGGCCGCTGAGTTTGGCGGTTTCCTCGAAGAACTCTGCAAGAGCACGCGTGGCGGTCAGGACGCCGGCATCGTATTCGGACAAAGCATATTCCGCAACGAAGCGTTTGCGGCGGGATTCGGGCAGTTCCGGCATCGATCGCGCGATCTGCTTGATCCACTCGGGATCGAACACCAGAAGAGGCAGATCCGGGTCGGGAAAATATCGATAGTCGTGCGCTTCTTCCTTGCTGCGCATCGAGACGGTCCGTTCCTCCTCGCTGTTCCACAGCCGTGTTTCCTGCACCACGCGGCCGCCGCTCTCGATCACTTCGATCTGGCGATTCACTTCGAAATCGATCGCCTTCTGAACGAAGCGGAATGAATTGATATTTTTCAATTCGGTCCGTGTGCCGAACTTCGTTTCACCTGCTTTTCGGACGGAGACATTAGCGTCGCAGCGGAGGCTGCCCTCTTCCATGTTGCCGTCGTTGACCTCTAGATATTCGAGGATCTCCTTGAGGCGGGTCAGGTAATCGTGCGCTTCGGCCGAAGAGCGGAGATCGGGATCCGTCACGATTTCCATCAGGGGGACGCCGCTTCGATTGAAATCGAGGTAGGTCGTGCGGCTCGAATCGGGCAGGCCCTCATGAAGCGATTTGCCGGCATCCTCTTCCATGTGGATCCGTTGAATGCCGATCTTCTTCTTCGTGCCATTGACGGTTATCTCGATGAAACCGTGCTGGCAGAGCGGACGGTCATATTGTGAAATCTGGTAACCCTTCGGAAGATCCGGATAAAAGTAGTTCTTGCGGGCCCACTGGGACTCCGGATTCACCCGGCAATTCAGGCCCACACCCGCTTTGACCGCCATCGCCACGGCGACACGATTCAGCACCGGCAGCGCTCCCGGGAGGCCAAGACACACCGGGCATGTGTTCATATTCGGAGCTTCGCCGAATCTGGTCGAGCAGGAGCAGAAGAGCTTCGATTTCGTCAGAAGCTGCGCATGACATTCCAGGCCGATCACAGCTTCGTAGTTTGCACTCATAGCGAATTTACGAATTTAACATATTTCGCGCGAGGGCAGGGTTGGAGAGGAAATGTAAATGAATGTATGAGGCCAAACCGTTCGGGAAAGCGAAGCCTTCGGCATAGTTCCGCTGGCCCTGGCGTACCTGGTAGGCTTCGCCCGATCCTGAAACACAGCGCGAGTAATGGAACTGGTGTCCGCGGGCGTTGGTGCCTGCGGGTCCAACGATGGACGCCCGCGATGTAGTCACCTCGCAATAACCGAAGTCCACAAGGCGCTCCGTCATTTCGATCTCCGCAGGAACAATACCCACCATTTCGGAGCCGCCGATGGAGCGAGAGAGATACATCAGACCGCCGCATTCCGCATAGAACCTCTTTCCGGATTCGATGAACTTCCTGATCGATGTTCGCATCGAAATGTTCGCCTCGAGTTCCTGGCGATAGAGCTCCGGATATCCGCCCCCAATGTAGAGGAAATCCGCGTCGGGAACTTCCTTATCTGCAAGCGGAGAGAATTCGATGATCTTCGCACCTGCTTCTTCCAGCGCCATTCGATTGGCATGGTAGTAGAACGAGAAAGCCTTGTCCTGCGCAATCGCCACCCTGCACTTCAACATGGCGTGTGAGCGACCCCCTGCCGTGCCTTCGGCACGTCTGTCCCCCTGTATCAGGGGGACAGTAAAGCCATTGTCCCCTTGATACAAGGGGACAGACGGCCGCGAAGCGGTCGGCAGGGGGTCAGCCGCGAGGGATTTTTGTTCAAGGCCATGATCGAAGAGTGCCCGGACGTCGACATGCGCGGCTACAAATTTCCCAATCTCCCGAATCTTTGCTGCCGTCACCTCCGGCGCCGTCAACAACCCCAGATGCCTCTCCGGGATTTCGATCGAAGGATTAACCGGCAGCCATCCCAGGATCGGCGCATCCCGAACGGCATCCTTCAGCATCCGGTAATGCCGCTCGCCCGCAAGCCGATTGAAGATCACTCCTGCAATCTGCACCTCGGGATCAAACTGCCGGAAGCCCCGGACTAAAGCCGCCGCACTCCTCGCCATCGCGTGAGCATCAACTACCAGGACGACAGGCAGGCCCAGCCATTTCGCCATCTCTGCGGTACTGCCCTGCTCGGACCCTCCGTCGGAACCGTCATACAGTCCCATCACACCTTCGATGATCGCGACTTCCTTGCCCGCAGCCGCCCGCTCAAACAGCCATTCATTCGTTTTCCGCTTCAGCATCCAGCCGTCGAGATTGTGCGAAGGAACGCCCGCCGCGATCTCATGCAAGCCCGTATCGATGAAGTCCGGGCCCACTTTGAACGGCTGCACAGGAATGCCCAGCTTCCGCAGCGCGGCCAGAAGGCCCAGTGTGACAGTCGTTTTACCCGAACCCGATGATGGGGCGGAAATGACGAACCCTTTCATGGTGCTAGAATAGCTGGTTTGGAGGTTGAGCGAGATTTGTCATTTAAGACCATCGAATGGACCGCAGACGGCGTCGTGATGATCGACCAGCGCAAGCTGCCGACCGTCGAAGAGTATCCCGTTTTCAAAACCTACGAAGAAGTGGCCGAAGCGATCCGGGTTATGGTCGTGCGCGGCGCCCCGGCAATCGGCGTTGCGGCAGCGATGGGCATCGCTCTGGGTGTTCGGGATTCAAAAGCGAAAACGATCCCCGAACTGCGGGAGGACTTCAGGCGGATTACCGGAACGCTGGCCGGAACCCGGCCGACCGCCGTCAATCTGTTCTGGGCGATCGAGCGGATGCGGCGCTGTTTCCAGGAAGTGGCGATCGATGGCGCCACGGAGCACGCGATCGCCGATCGGCTGATCCGGGAGGCTCTGGCCATTCAGGCCGAAGACATCGAGAGCAACAAAAGAATGGGACAGTTCGGTCAGGAACTCCTGCCGGACTCCGGCACGGTTCTGACGCACTGTAATGCCGGAGCACTTGCCACTGCCGGATACGGCACGGCCCTGGGTGTGATTCGCGCGGCTGTCGAGAATGGCAAGAACCTGCGGGTGCTTGCCGATGAAACCCGGCCGTTCCTTCAGGGCGCGCGCCTGACAGCCTGGGAACTCTGGAAGGACGATATCGATGTCCGCGTCATTTCCGACAACATGGCCGGCTCCTTCATGCGGCAGGGTCTGATCGACGCTGTCATCGTGGGCGCGGATCGGATTGCCGCAAACGGCGATGTGGCAAACAAGATCGGGACGTATTCAGTCGCGGTGCTCGCAAAACAACACGAAATTCCGTTCTACGTCGCCGCGCCGTTCTCAACGCTTGACCTGAATATTCCCGACGGCTCGCACATCCCGATCGAACAACGCGATCCCACAGAGGTGACGCACATCGGTGGAGTACGCATGGTTCCGGACGGCGTATCCGTTTTCAATCCGGCGTTCGACGTGACACCGTACCAGTTCGTGACCGCCATTATTACCGATCGCGGCGTGGCCGTGCCTCCATACAGCGAGAGTCTCGCCGGATTGAAAGAACTCTGATGCTGGTTCTCGGAATCGAAACCTCCTGCGATGAGACCGCCGCGGCGATCGTTCGGGATGGCAAAGAGATCCTCTCCAATGTGATTTATTCTCAGGTGAAAACGCACACGCCCTATGGCGGTGTCGTGCCGGAACTGGCCTCGCGGGAGCATCTCCTGAAGATCCGGCCGATTGTCGATCAGGCGCTCAGCGACGCACATCTGACGCTCGGCGAAATCGACGGCATTGCGGCAACTTCGGGGCCAGGACTGATCGGCTCGCTGCTCGTCGGCCTGACTTACGCGAAGGCCCTGTCATTTTCCACACACAAGCCTCTGGCCGCGGTAAATCATATTGAAGGTCATATCTACTCGGTGTCGTTCGAACATCCGAACGTCGAATTTCCGGCGTTGGCGCTGGTTGTGTCGGGCGGGCATACGAATCTGTTCTGGGTGGAATCCGAATCGGGAGACTTCCGAAATCTGAAATACAAGCTCGTCGGAAGGACGCGTGATGACGCCGCCGGCGAGGCTTACGACAAGGTCGCCAAGCTTCTTGGTCTCGGCTATCCGGGCGGGCCCATTATCGACAGGCTGGCAAAGACCGGAAACCGAAGCGCATTCAAGTTTTCCATTCCGAAGATCTCGGATCAGTCACTCGATTTCAGTTTCAGCGGAATCAAGACCGCAGTGTTGCAGATGGTGAAGAAAAACGAGGGTCTGAAGGAAGATCCTCTGCGGCTTGATCTCTGTGCCAGCTTTCAGGAGTCCGTCGTGAACATGCTTTGGTCGACAACCCGGAAAGCCGCCAATACCCTGCATCCGCGCGCCATCATGTTATCCGGCGGCGTCGCCGCCAACAGCCGGCTCCGGGAAGCCTTCACCGAACGCTGCGCGGAGGCGGGCCTGCATTTCCACTATCCCCGACCGATCCTCACGACCGATAACGCTGCGATGATTGCCGCGGCCGGAACCGCTAAATTAATGCGTGGTGAAACCGCAGGCATCGACGCGAATGCGGATCCGAACATGAGGCTGGCGTAGAGGGCCTACGCCCATTCTCCACCCTCCGGTCCATAGAAGATCACCCACACAACCAGGTCATCCGTAAAATTCTCGAAGCGATGTGGAACACGTGCAGGAGCGAACAGAAAATCGCCCGTCGAAAAACGCACGCGCTTATGTGCGAACACAAACTCCCCGCTTCCGCTGGCCACGATATAGGCCTCGTCCCGGGAATGGAGTGTCTGGGGATCGATTTCTTTTGGCGCATAGATTTCGACGGATAGGCTTCCATGCTTGAACAGTTCCGTAAACCGCTTTCCGTCCGGCGTCGGGATTGTCGCGGCCGCATCGTTCAGGGAAAGAACCTTCCCACCAATCGAAGACTGGGGAAAATGAGATACCGGCTGCTCGGCGGAAACGGGATGCGTGGCCAATTCGGCGCGGGCTGCATTCAATTCGAATCCATGCTGACCGAGCACCCTGGCCGCCAGGGATTGTTCTACGCGCAATACGCCGAGAAATAAATGCTCGATTCCGATATAGGTGTGATTCAACCACTCCGCTTCTTCAATAGAATGACGAAGGATACCTCGGCATTCCGTGGATAGCGGAAGATCCATTGATGTGGATACCTTTTCGCGGACCGTCAACTGAGCGACGATATCGTCATGAATCTCCTTATTTGCCGATGGATTTCCAGTGAATCGGGCGGCCAGACTGGCATCTTCGCGCAAGAGTCCAAGTAGAAAGTGCTCCGTCTCGATAGACGTGCTGCCGAATTGGCTTGCCTCATACCGGGAATAGAAAATAACGCGTCTCGCGCGTTCGGTAAATCGTTCAAACATCGGTTCATATTCCGCCTTTTTCCCGAAATAGTACAATTTCTCTATGCGCTACCTCGTGACCGCAAAAGTAAAGCCCGGCAGGGAAGAGGCTCTCGATCGAGCGATCGACGACGGTACGCTCGGGCGTGGCTCGGTTGCCGGCGATGAATACTCTCGGAACATGCAGGAAGCGCGGCAGCTCGATAGCGGAACCGTACAGTGGGTTGAAGTGTGTTACTGCGCGACGCCGCTGGCGGAAGAACGGCCGTACTGGGAAAAATACTTCGAGCTTTTAAAAGTCCAGAATGCTCATACGCGAAGCCGTTGCCGTGACCTTAACGGTACGCAACACTGGGCCTGCGACGACTGCGACTGCACGGCAAGGCTCGAAGAAAGACTCTCACGCAAGGGTGACCCGTTTCGGCGTTAGCACCATTGCGCCATTCAAGGTTTCTGCATTTCAAATTTAGAACTGCAAAAACTTCGAATGATGCAATAGATCTAAACCGTCAAAATCTCCTGTTCCTTCTTTTTGGCCGCGTCTTCCAGCTTATGGATGTATTCATCGGTGAGCTTCTGGATTTCGGCGAGACCGTTCTTCTCGTCGTCTTCGGAGATGGTCTTGTCTTTGAGCATCTTTTTCAGCTTTTCATTTCCATCCCGGCGGATATTGCGGACAGCGGTCCGGTGATCTTCTAGCACGCTGTGCACATGCTTGGCGAACTGTTTGCGGCGTTCTTCGGTGAGAGGCGGAATCGGGACGCGAATCAGGCGGCCGTCGTTCGAGGGATTCAAACCAAGATCCGATGCGCGGATGGCTTTATCGACGGGCCCGACCAGGGAGACGTCGTAGGGCTGGACGGTGATCAGCGTCGGTTCGGGCGTTCCGAGCTGCGCCACTTGATTGATTGGAGTGGGAACGCCGTAATAGTCGACCTGGATGTTATCGAGAATCGAGATCGATGCACGGCCGGTGCGGATACTTGAAAGTTCTTTACGAATATCGTCGATGGCTTTGTCCATTCGTTTGCGAATCTGCGCAATTTCGTCTTTCATCGCCATGAGAGACCTCCTTCGGCCGGCTAATACACCAACGAACCGATTTTTTCTCCTTCGATAACTCTTCGAATGTTGCCCTTCGTCCTGATATTAAACACGATAATCGGAACTTTATTATCCATGCAGAGCGAAATCGCTGTCGTGTCCATCACACCAAGACTCTGAGTCAGAACATCCATATAGGTGATTTCCGCGTACTTCGTCGCATTGGGTACTTTGACGGGATCGGCATTATAGATGCCGTCCACTTTGGTTGCCTTGAGAATCACGTCGGCTTTGATTTCCATGGCGCGAAGCGCCGCCGTGGTATCTGTTGAAAAATAGGGGTTGCCGGTCCCCGCGGCGAATATGACGAGACGGCGTTTCTCCAGATGGCGGATGGCGCGCCGCCGGATGTACATTTCGGCGACCTGACGCATCTCGATTGCGGACTGGACGCGGGTATAGACGTCCATCTTTTCCAAGGCGTCCTGAATCGCGAGTGCATTGATCACCGTGGCCAGCATTCCCATGTGATCCGCGGTGACGCGATCGAATCCTTCCGCGCTGGCTTTGATACCGCGGAAGATGTTGCCGCCTCCGATAACCACCGCAACCTCGACACCGAGGTCATGGACGTCTTTGATCTCCGACGCAATACGGGACACGACGTGAGGATCGATGCCGAAGCCCTGATCTCCCATCAGGGCTTCGCCGCTGAGCTTCAGCAGGACGCGGTTGTATTTCGTCGTCATGGATGGTGACTATTGCCCCAAGGCCGCCGCGACGTCGCCGGCCAGATCGGTGGAACGCTTTTCGAGCCCTTCGCCGGTTTTGAAGCGCGCAAACCGGCGGACCTGGATATTCTCGCCGATCTTCCCGACCAGATTGTGGATCAGATCCTTGACCGTGATATTCGGGTCTTTTACGAACTTCTGATCGTACAGACAGGCCATCTCGTAATAAGACTCGAGTTTGCCTTCTGCGATTTTATCGATGATCTTCTCAGGCTTTCCAGAGGCGCGGGCCTGATCCTTATAGATCTCTTTCTCTTTTTCGAGAACCTCGCCGGGCACGTCTTCGCGCTTCACGTACAACGGATTCACGGCGGCGATATGCATGGCGATATCTTTGACCAGCGCCAGAAAATCCTCGTTGCGCGCGGCGAAATCGGTTTCGCAATTCACTTCGACGAGAACGCCGAGTTTGCCGCCGGCGTGGATGTAATGTCCGATCATTCCTTCGGCGGCGATGCGCGTGGCTTTCTTCTGGGCCGAAGCAAGGCCTTTCTTCCGGAGGATCGTGACTGCTTCTTCCATATCGCCCTTGGCTTCGACCAGGGCGTTCTTACAGTCCATCATTCCGGCTCCGGTCTTCTCGCGGAGGTCTTTGACGGTGGTTGCTTTAATTTCCATTGCTCTTCCTTTAAACAGAAAAATAGCCACAAAAGGCACATTGATTTCGTGCCTCTTGTGGCTAATTCTTTTTTACATTATCGCGGCTTCGTTCGGCGTCTCTACCGGCTGTTCGTCGCTCGCCACGTGCGTTCGTTCCGGCTTCGGACCACCACGATCAAATGGCATCACGACGCCTTCTTCAGATTCGTCGACCGGAGGCCGCGGGATGGTACCGCCTTCTTTATTTACCGCCTGCCCCTCAATGACGGATTCCGAAATCTTCGATGCGAAGAGGCGGATCGCGCGGAGGGCGTCGTCATTACCGGGAATGACATAGTCGATGACATCGGGATCGCAATTCGTATCGACGATGGCGACCACCGGAATTCCGAGACGCCGCGCTTCGGCGACTGCGATTTCTTCGTTCTTCGAATCGATGATGAAGATGGCATCGGGCAGTCCGGGCATGTTCTTGATGCCGGACAGGTTCTTTTCAAGACCTTTTCGTTCCCGCTCCAGGCGGGTGACTTCCTTCTTCGGAAGCAGCTCGTACCGGCCATCGGTTGCCATGCCATCGAGCTCTTTTAATCTTTTGATGGACTTCTGGATTGTCGAGAAATTCGTAAGCAATCCACCCAGCCACCGCTGGTTGACAAAAAACATGTTGCAGCGCAGCGCCTCTTCGGCGATTGCGTCTTGAGCCTGACGTTTGGTGCCGACGAACAGGATTGTTTTTCCCTGGGCCGTCAGTTCGGTCACGAATTGGGTTGCTTCCTTGAAGAGGCGGAGTGTCTTCTGGAGATCGATGATGTAGATACCGTTCCGTTCGCCGAAAATGTACTGCTTCATTTTCGGATTCCAGCGCTTCGTCTGATGTCCAAAGTGGACGCCAGCCTCCAAAAGTTCCTTCATTGTAATAGACGCCAAATAAACCTCCGTTTCGAATTTGTGAACACGCTATCGCTTATAGAAAAAGTCGCCAGCGGGGAGGCGATCCCCCCTGGCGACAACCAACTTACCGTTTGGAGAACTGGAAGCGTTTTCGCGCGCCCGGCTGTCCGTATTTCTTGCGTTCCTTCATGCGCGGATCGCGCGTCAGGAAACCTTCTTTTTTAAGGACGCCCCGCAGCTCCGCGCTGAATTCGCAAAGCGCGCGAGCGATGCCGTGCTGCACTGCGCCGGCCTGGCCGTGAGGACCGCCGCCGGCAACGCGCACATGGACGTCAAATTTGTTCAGGGTATCTGAAGCTTCCAGCGGCCGCTTCACGAGCATCCGGTGGGTTTCATCGAAAAAGTATTGTTCGAGTTTTCGATCGTTGACTGTGAAGCTTCCGTTGCCCGGTCGAAGAATCACACGGGCCGTCGATGTCTTTCGACGGCCCGTGCCCAAGTGCTGAACTGAACTCAAATAGCCTCCAAACGTTCCGGCGTCTGCGCCGCATGCGGGTGCTGATCCGCGTGATAAATCTTCAAGCGCTTCACCATGCGCTTCCGAAGCTTGTTTTTGGGCAGCATCCCCAAAACCGCTTCCCGAATAAGCCGTTCCGGCTTCGTCTCAAATACCTTACGGGCGGCAACCTCCCGCAATCCGCCGGGATATAAAGTGTGCCACCGATACACCTTTTTATCGAGTTTTTCGCCGGTGAGTTTTATCTTGTCTGCATTAACAATGATGACATGGTCGCCACTCACCAGGAAAGGGACATAGTGCGGTCTATGTTTCCCCGATAAAATAGTTGCCGCTTTCGTTGCGACTCGTCCAAGTACTTGATCCGTCGCGTCGATCACGTACCATTTGTCCATGGCGGCTAATTCGCCTGCCGTCGGAAATCGCGTAGACATGCACAGTCCCTCATATCAGCCGATATACAAAAGTTTGATAGTATAGGAGCCCCTTACATCATGTCAAGCAAACCAGTGGTTGTTCTCATGGCGTTAACGTCGCTTCTGGTGGTTCCCGGGGCCTTTCCGGCACGCTCCGCGACGCTCCAGGCGGGCTCTGTCACGGATCTCCTTCTAAAAGATGACATACAGCAAGCCGAGGCCCTGCTCGCCCGGCAACCCAAAACCGCTGAAACCATTGCTTTGCACGGAGAAATTGAATTTCGGAAGGGTAATTTCGCCGAGGCCGAAAAGGCCTACCGGGACGCCCTGAAAATGGATTCCAGGAACGCCAGGTCTCACTTTGGCCTCGGCAAGCTGGACATGACGAAAGTCAAGCCCAAAGCGGCCCTCCAGGAGATCAACCAGGCCATCGCGCTGGATCCCAAGGAGCCCATCTACAGGCTCTACGCAAGCGAAGCGGCAGGCATGGATAAAAAGAACGATGAGCAACGCCGGCAGCTCGAAGAGTACCTGAAGCTGAATCCCAGGGATGAGGACCACGTGACCGAAGCCAAGGCGGGGCTGGAAATGCTGAAGGCATTCGGCAGCGAAGATACCGGCGTGGTTCACGCGCCTGAAAAACCGGCTCCGATCCACTTCCGCAAAGTGCTCAATCTGATTTTCACGGAAATCATGATCGACGGCAAAGGCCCGTACAACTTCGCGATCGACACCGGCGCGACACAGACCGTGATCAGCGAAAAGCTGGCAACCTCCATCGGCCTGCAACCCATCACCTCGACCGTCGTCTTCGGAATCGGCGGCGCCGGAAAAGTCGACACGAAGATTTACAAAGTGAAGGAACTCTCGGCGGGCGACATCAAGGTGAACAATGTTCCGGTCGGCACATTCGACGACCCGGTGATCTCGCAGATCGCCGACGGCATTCTTGGCACCTCGATCTTCTCGGACTTCATCATCACGGTCGATTATCCGAACGGCCAGTTGGAGCTCACTCGAAAGCGCCCGGCAGCCGCAGCAGGCAGCGAGACCATTCCGGTCTGGTTCTTCAGCAATCTTCTTTTGTTGCCGATGGACGTGAACGGCAAACATGGCAATTTCATCGTCGACACCGGCGCCGTCACCACCGTCATTTCGCACAGCATGGCCGCGCAGTTGGGAGTCAACGAAAACACGCCCGGCGCGAAGGTCGATCTGGGAATTGCCGGAGTCGGCGGCTTTGAAGGCACCGTGCTGAAGATTCCAAACGTCACCTTCAAGACCCAGAAGAACACCGAGGTTTTTCCGCAGGTCGTTGCGATCGATCTGAGACAGATCTCCAAAATGATCGGAACGGAAGTATCCGGCGTCGTGGGATTCGACTTCCTGTCGGACTACAAGCTCACTCTCGATTACTATGCGGCGGACGTGGTGCTGGGGAAGTAGACATGGTGAATCGACTTTTTGTGCAAAGCTCATAAAATACTAGGGAGTGACACAAGAACGCCGCAATCCTCGCTCCGTTGATATCGATCTCTTTCCAACCGAACGGATCTTGAAAATCATCAATGCGGAGGACGCGCTCGTAGCCGGCGCCGTAGCCGCAGCGATACCCGAGATCGCCAAAGTCATCGACGTGGCGGTGCACTGTGTCCGGTCCGGCGGACACATCATCTACGTGGGAACCGGCACCAGCGGCAGGATCGCAATTATCGACGCTGTCGAATGCCCACCGACTTTCGGCACGGAGCCGGAATGGATTCAGGCGGTAATGGCAGGCGGCGCGAAAGCATTCGTGCAAGCCATCGAAGGTTCGGAAGACGATGTCGAAAAAGCAGCTTCCGATCTCAAAGCAAAAAAACTGAGCGCGGACGACCTGGTCATCGGCATCGCAGCCAGTGGCAGCACGCCTTACACACTGGCGGCCCTCGAAGTTGCAAAAGGCAAAGGCGCCAGGACCGCAGCGGTTGTTTGCGCCGAAAACAGCCCGATCTCGAAGATTGCCGAGATCACCGTCTGCACTGCCGTGGGAGCGGAAGTGATTACCGGCTCGACGCGCATGAAAGCGGGAACCGCCCAGAAACTCGTGCTCAACATGTTCAGCACGGCATTGATGATCCGGCTGGGCATGACATACAGCAACTGGATGATCAACGTCGGGATGACGAATCAAAAGCTGCGCACCCGCGGGCAACACATCCTTCAGGAAATCCTCGGCGTCAAGCCTGCTGAGGCGGAAAAACTGGTGGCTGCCTCCGGAGCAAATCTGAAGGTCGCCGTCATCATGGGCGCGACCGGATGCGATCGCAAAGAAGCCGAAAAGCGGCTCGCAGAAGCGGACGGCAATCTTCGATCCGTCCTTGGCCATCTCGGAAGCGGACGTGAGTAACACCAAGCCAATCGCAATCGACGCCGGCGCAGTATTCACTCCGATCCGGAAGTTCGCGCCCGGCCGGCTCATCATCGACGGCCGTTCCATTGTTGAAATCGGAGAAGTGGAAACCGTGCGGATTCCGCGCACCGCCGAGCGCATCGATGCTTCGAAGCTTGTCGCAACACCGGGTTTCATCGATCCCCATATTCACGGCTGCGGTGGAGTCGATGTCATGGACGGTTCCCACAGTTCGCTGAATGCGGTCAGCCGCATTGTTGCGCGGCATGGGACGACAGCCTTTTTGCCCACAACCGTCTCATCCGCCCCGGAAGTTCTCACGAACGCGGTTGAACAACTTGGGATCGCAATGTCGCGCCCATTTGACGGCGCGACGCCTTTGGGAATCCACCTGGAAGGCCCGTTCATCAGCACCGAGAAACGCGGCACTCATAAGAGTTCGAACATTGTGCCGCCCGATCCCGGCCTGCTGGAGAAATGGATCCAGGCCTCGAATGGTTCTGTTCGGCTTTTGACCGTTGCGCCGGAATTGGAAGGCATCGACAAGGTGTTCATCATGGCGAAACACTTCGGTGTGACCATCGCGATGGGCCATTCCAATGCAACTTATACGGAGGCGGGACACGCCGTGGATCGCGGCGTCTGTTATGCCGTCCACACTTTCAATGCGATGCGCGGATTCAGCCACCGGGATCCGGGAATTGCCGGCGCCGTCCTCGCAGACGATCGAATTTTCGCAGAAATCATTTCCGATGGCATTCACGTCGATCCGGCGGTGATCCGGACTTTCGCCCGCGCCAAAGGGAAAACGCGTGTCCTGCTCGTGACCGATGCGATCAGCGCCACGGACATGCCCGACGGAAGTTATCGGCTGGGCGGGCATACGGTCGATGTCGCCGGCGGTGTTTGCCGCGACGGCGAGGGCCGGTTGGCTGGGAGCACATTGACGCAGGAAATCGCTTTCAAGAACTTCACTGCGTGGTCAGGCTGGCCGTTCGAGGACGCGCTTCTTGGGCTGACGTTAAACCCCGCCCGCGCGCTTCAGCTCGAAGGAAAGGGTTCGCTGGAAGCAGGCGCTGACGCCGACGTTGCGATACTCGACCGCGAGTTTCGTGTCGTGATGACATTTGTCGGAGGGAAGAAGGTTTTCGGTTAGCCATTATGGACAAACTTAAAATCACTGGTGGACGCCGCCTCGAAGGCCGCGTCAGAATCAGCGGCGCAAAGAATTCCGCTTTGCCGGCAATGGCGGCAGCTCTATTGACTGCCGGTGAGGTCACGCTTCAAAACATTCCGCTCGTTAACGACATCTACACCAGCCGCCGGCTCTTGCGCGAGTTGGGAGCGGCGGTGGAATTCGAAGACGATCACTGCGTCCGGTTGCAGGCGCAAAAGATCCTGTCGCATGAAGCGCCCTACGATCTGGTGAAAACGATGCGGGCGTCCGTTCTCGTTCTCGGCCCGCTGCTTGCCCGGACGGGACGGGCCCGCGTTTCGATGCCGGGCGGCTGTGCCATTGGCGCCCGGCCCATCAACCTGCACATCAAGGGCTTCGAACAGATGGGCGCCACCGTCCGCACCGAGCATGGATACGTCGAGGCCTCCGCAGAGCGCCTCTCAGGCGCGGACATCGTTTTCGATAAAATCACGGTCACAGGAACGGAAAACCTGATGATGGCGGCGGCGCTGGCGGATGGAACAACTGTTTTACAGAACGCGGCGTGCGAACCCGAGATTGTCGATATCGCCGACATGCTCAAAGATATGGGCGCGAAGATTCAAGGAGCAGGCACGCCGACGATCACCATTCACGGCGTCAAGGAACTGAAAGGCACCACCCACCGGATCATTCCGGATCGCATCGAGGCCGGAACGTTTCTCGTCGCCGGCGCAATGACAGCCGGCGACCTGGAGATCATTGACTCAAACCCGGTGCACCTCACCGGCATCATTGAAAAACTTCGGGAAACCGGCGCCACTCTTGAAACGGGAACGGGAGGTATCCGCGTGCGCGGATGCAGCGATTTGAAGGCGGCGGACGTGGTAACCAGCGAGTATCCGGGATTCGCGACCGACATGCAGGCTCAGTACATGGCGCTGGCAACTCAGGCCGCCGGCACTTCCATGATCACCGAGAATATCTTCGAAAACCGTTTTATGCATGCCAGCGAACTGATGCGCATGGGAGCGAACATCCGGATCGATGGGTCCCGCGCCATCGTGACCGGAAAGACGCGGCTGAGCGGCGCCACCGTCATCGCATCCGATCTCCGCGCGAGCGCATCGCTTGTGCTCGCGGCTCTGGTTGCAGATGGATTTACCCTGATCGATCGCGTCTACCACCTGGATCGCGGCTACGAAAAAATAGAGGAGAAGCTGCAGTCCGTAGGCGCTCAGATCGAGCGGCTGAAGTGATCAGTTGATCGTGATGCGGCCGTCGAGTTTCGGCGTGATGATCGGATTGTCCTTGATGTAGTCCACCATCGCATCTCGAAGGGAAAGCCCGGTATCAAGAATATCGGTACCGTTCGCGAACTCGGTAAAGCCGTCGCCGCCGACCAGAACAAAATCATTGGTCGCGACGGAGTAGAGCTTCGCATCTTCCAGCGGGGAACCGTCCAGCAGTATTGCCGACACAACACGCTCTCCTGGGGGCTTGCTGAGATCGAACTGGACTCTCAGGCCGCTGATCGACACCATTCCAATCGTCGGGACCAGTCCCCGCTCCAGAGTCTTTTTCAACTGCGCGCCCGTCAATTTCACCGTCACCAGTGTGTTCTGAAAGGGCAGGACCTCGAATACATTTCCCCAGGTGATCTTCCCTTTCGATATAGGAGCCCGGATACCGCCGATATTCTGAATCGCGACCTGGGTTTTTCCTTTCTCCCGGAAAGCGTCGGCCACGATGTCGGCGAGGGGCGACTCTGTCTTTTCGGACTTCACAAAATCGTCCGTTGCCTCCCCGACGAGTTCGGCCATCTTGACCTTCACTTTTTCATAGAAGGGGTCGAGAACTTTGGCGACATCCGGATCCGGGACAATGTTTGATACGGAATG